>JBHLPB010000203.1:0-4683 GCA_048939905.1 Promethearchaeota archaeon | reverse complement strand
GCCATGGCCATTGGTGAGATGTCTGCAACATTATTCATTGCCCTTGAACAGAACACAACGTTGGCTGTTGTGATCTACCAGTATCTAGGAGTGAGGAAGTTCGTAGAAGCCGGCGCTGCAGCCCTAGTGCTAGTAGCGATATGCTTCGCTGCTTTCATCCTGATTGAGAAGCTATCAGGAGGAATGTCTGGAGGTGCTTTGTAGTGGTTAGTGTCGAAATACAGGGTATGACAAGGAAGTTCAGAGATGGTACAAGCATTGGGCCAATTGACCTTTCAGTTCAGGATGGAGAATTCATGACGCTGCTTGGTCCCAGTGGGTCAGGCAAGACTACCACGTTGAGGATGGTGGCAGGGTTTATCAGTCCTCAGTCCGGCCGGATTCTCTTTGATCAAGAAGATGTGACTCAGTTACCCCCCAGAGAGAGAAATGTCGGGATGGTCTTTCAGTCGGTCGCGCTGTTTCCGAACATGAACGTGTATCAGAACATCTCATTTGGATTGGAGATGGCCAACTGGAACCGTGAGGATACCATTCAGCGAGTAGAAAGCCTTGCAGACCTTCTCGGAATTCGCGGACTTCTCAACAGGAGAATCAACGAGGTAAGTGGAGGTGAGGGACAGCGAATAGCCCTCGCAAGAGCTCTTGCGAAACAGCCTAAGCTACTATTGCTTGACGAACCACTCTCTGCTTTGGACCCGCAACTGAGAGATAGACTACAGATGGAGATTAGGAGAATACAAGAGGAACTGGGAATCACCACGATCTATGTGACTCATAGTCAAGACGAGGCTTTTGCCATCTCTGACCGCGTAGCGATTCTCAACGATGGCGTAGTCTGGCAGGTTGGCACCCCAGAGGATTTGTACGACAGACCTGCAACTGAATTCGTGGCGACTTTTCTTGGAAGTGGCAATGTTCTCAGCGGAACTTTGGTTGATTCAGAGGAAGACAGTATCTTGGTTGAATCCAACGGTGGTCGGTTTTGGATTCGAGGCTCAGGTCCGAAAGGCTCAGAGGTGAAGTTCACTGTTAAGCCCGAAGACATTCTTGTTTCTCTGAAATCCAAGCCCGGCATGAGTAGCGCAACGGTAATGTCGGTTATTCCTCTGATAGGCGCCTACAGAGTGACTATGGACCTTGCTGGCAAAACTATTGTCGCTCTGGTGATGGACGAGTCACTTGCCCGAAGTCTCAGATCTCGAATAGGGGCAACTGTGAGCTTTGACATTCGGAAGGAGTCTGCAGTAATTCTGAGTGACTAGGCCTAGAGTTCAATCTGAATCCACGATGTCTTCCTCGCCTGTGGCAGCTTCTGCAGCAACAAGCTCCTCCATAGTGCTTGCAGATACAAGACCGCGGTCTATGGTCTTCATGACTGTGTCACGAATTACTTCTCCCGAACCCAACATATCCGGGATTTTGTAGGTGTCCACGAGAAGTCCTATCATGCGACTTGTGGCCCTGTTCTTCACGTACATGAAGATTAGTGTGAAGTTCATCACGATGGCGTAGAGAGGCCCTAGTACCACCAGAATGACAAAGATCGGGAGCCAAGGTGCGTCGAGTCCGGTTGTGATTGTCAACTCTAGCCACACAAGTATAATGTCAACTCCAGCAAAGAACTCTAGAATATCTTCTAGATCGTCTCCTACATTGCTAAGCGATCTGTCCCGAAGATCGAGATGAAACAGACCGGCATCCTTGATTACCCAGGGGCCATAATACAGGATTAGGATGGTAAATGGAAGGATTGCTGTAGATAATATGAAGACCCAAGCACCAAAGCTCAAAATGTCTGCAGTTTCGGCAACGACCATCAGGTCGAACTCCATGATGGTGAGTGCCATTCCAGCCACAAGAACCGAACCGTAGAGGGATCTTCGCATCACCGTTGAGAAGCTCTGATCCTTCTTGTCAGGGCTGACGAAATACTCGCCTGTGCCCCGTTTGAAGAACCTGTGAATCCTGAGTGCTGGCGAGGCTGACCGGGGGAATCTAACTAGGATTATACAGAGTATGCCGCCCACAATAGTGGCTCCAATCGATCCTACCAGCATCACAAGAGTGTAAGGGCCAAGGTTGGACAATGTGATGCTGATGAGGCCGAAGACAGAAAGGACATAAAGCAGACCCCACGTTGACCCCATCATCACAAGTGTGGAAACCAAGAAGCCAGTAAGCAGTTGAGTAACGCTAAGAGTCTTGGACCTTGCAGCATGCTCGTCATAGAGGGCTGCAAGCGTTTTTTCCGTCATATCCACCATTGTTCCTGTACATAGTCCGTGGTAGATAAGGATTCTTGAATCAGGCGCCTATCCCTTCCCGGACTTCCGCCTCTGCACCAAACGGATGAGAATCCAACACAACAACAATCATATACCACAAGTAGAGATAACGAGCTGTCCACAGAGATGGCGCTATCTCTAGAGGTCTTCCGGTGCCCAAACACTGGGGAGGCATAGTGCATCTCGATGGTTTGGACAAACAGCATCGTAGTGATGAACCATGGTCGTCGGTTATGAGGTCTCGGAAGATGGAACCCTTCAGGAAGTAGAACTCACGAAGGCGGACTTGGACTCCCAGAAGGTAGTGTGTGTGGTTGATGATGAAACGAAATCAATCTACCTCTGGAAAGGGAATCAAGCTGGAATTCGAAGGAAGTTCATAGGCGCGAGGGTAGCAACCAATCTCAGAACCGAGTACGGTTTCCATTTCAAAGTTAGAGCAGTCGACGAAGGCGAAGAGCCGCCCACGTTTTTCACGGCTCTTGACGGAACCACGGCGGCCACCCGGGTTCTGAAGCCTGGAGAACCGGCACCACCCCGACCACCACCAAAGCCAAAGAAGGCAAAGCCAGAGGCCGAAGCTGCTATTGAAGCCGCACCCTCCGCACCTCCGCCAAAGCCTAAGATGGCGCCGCCGAAACCTACAGCGGCAGCCCCGCCGCCCTCACCGAAACCTGTAGCACCCAGGGCTGCTCCTGCAGCTCCACCTCCCGTCGCAGCCACCTCTACTGAGATAGATGCGATGCTGCAAGAACTGCAGGACACAGATCCCCCCGAGGGTTATCAGCGTGAACTCCTGATAGTATACAATGATCTGTTTACTGTGGCAGAGCACAAGGTTTCCGTTTTTGGACAAGAGAAGATAGAGAGGAAGTTCGAGAAGGTCAAGGATCCTCCAGAGGGCACATTCATGGCAGAAGGGTTCATTCCGAGGGTCATTGTCAAGGATGGCAGGGTGCTTGGAATCGAGCTGCTTAAAGGCACACCAGAGGCAATCCTCAGCCCGATCAAACAGGAGATGAAGGAACGTCTGGGAGACCTGATTAGCTTCTTCAAGTCGGAAGCGGTTGAGGAACCAGAAGTAGACAAGAAGAAGGTCAAGAAGGCCCCCAAGAAGAAGCTTGTAGCAAAGTAGTGTTTTCAATAATACAATGATAAGGAGCAAGAGAACATGTCACAACATCTTGACCCCGAGAAGGAAAAGGAGCTTGTTGAGCTTCTGATGGGTCTTACGAACTATGCTGACCTCGATGCTATTGCGGTTGTCAGCAAGCAGGGAGTCAAACTGGCGTACTTCGCAACTGAGGACTCTGATGCGGATCCCGACTTGATGGCCGCCGTTAGTGCAGCCCTTCTGATGACAGGCGAAATGGCCGCGGGAAAGCTCGACCTGGGGGGTCTCTTTGAGGTCACTGTTAGGGGGCAGGGAGGCTTTGCTGTGTTGTCACAGGCCGGCGAGTTTCTTCTGATGGGCGCCGCCAAGGATGTAACTTCGATGGGACTGGCAGTCACTCAGATGAGAAAATACGCCAATGAAGTGGGCGAACTTCTGTCGAAGTAGAAGCCTGCGACCTTCTTGTATCGACATGGAACCGAGCCACCAGGATCAAGTATACAGGGAGAATAGAGGTTTCTCGAGTCTAGTGACTGGCTCACAAATGCTTGCTGAGATACTCACTGAGCAGAAGGAAAACAATATACGAAGGACAACGGCTCCCGCATATGGGGCAGTCTTCGATGAAGCTCGAAATCGTACCGAGAGCAGCCAATCTCAAGTATGCCATAAGAGACATTGTAGTAGCAGCCAGGCAGTATGAAAAAGAGAAGAGTGAGCAGCCACTCTATCTCAATATCGGCGATCCAATCAAGTACGACTGGAAGACCCCTGACTTCATGATTGAAGCCATGTGTATCGCTGCGCGGGAGGGGGTCAACGGGTATGCACCTTCTGAAGGGTTTGACGAACTCAAAGAGGCTGCAGCGGAGAAGGAGAAGCGAGTCAACGGAATCGATGTAGACCCGTCGAGGATAATCGCTACTGCTGGAGTTTCAGAGGCCATACAGTTTCTCGCAGGTGCTTTAGTGAATGAGGGTTCTGAGCTTCTTGTGCCCGGCCCTTCGTATCCCCCCTACATTTCGTTTGTGTCATACTTCGGCGGCGTTCCTGTAGAGTACAGAACGATTGAGGAGAAAGACTGGGCTCCTGACATCGACGACTTGAGGTCGAAGATCAGTGACAAGACAGTCGGCATCCTCGTGATCAACCCCAACAATCCGACAGGCGCGGTGTATGATGCCAAGACGCTAAAGGAGATAGCGTCGATTGCAGGAGAGTTCGGGTTGCCCCTGATTACAGACGAAATCTATGACCAGCTAGTATTCGACAAGGAACAGA
>JBHLPB010000202.1:0-4691 GCA_048939905.1 Promethearchaeota archaeon | reverse complement strand
GCTGGAGAAAGAGGGCACTCCCTTCATAGGATATGAGTCCGAAGACCGAACCCTCTGGGCGGAGGACTTGGAGCTACCCCCTGAATCTAATACTGCCATCTTCAGTGGTTGCATGGGGTCTTTCTGGTACCCGGATCAGCCAGAGATGGTAGTTGATATGCTGAAAAAGCTCAGAGTTAACGCCGGTTATGTACCCAGTGAGGTCTGCTGTGGACTTATGAACTACTGGGCCGGTGATGACAAGGGCTTCGAGAGAACAGCACGAAAGAACTATGCTATGTTCAAGAAGGCAGGAATCCAGCACATCGTAACTGGATGTGGTGGATGCTTCGGAACGCTCGCTGAGCATTACTCACACTTCATCCCAGAGTTTGATGTTGAAATCCATCACACCGTTGAAGTCCTTGCGGACATGGTTCGAAATGGTGTTTTGACATTCAGAGGCAAAGAAGGGAGGTATACATTTCACGACAGTTGTCATCTAGGAAGAGCACTTGGAATCTACGACGAGCCTCGTGAAATCATAAGCGCCATTCCAGGCATGGAACTAGTGGAGATGCCAAACAGCAGAGAGAATTCAAATTGCTGCGGTGGATTCCTAACAGTGTTGGACCCTGAACTCTCGGAGTCGGTTGGAAAAAGAAGAGTTAATGAGGCTGTGGAATTAGGTGTTGACGGAATGGTGACCACTTGCATTAGTTGTTACAAGAATCTGAGCTACTGTGCACGGGAAACGGACCTCGAGGTGATTCAGCTCGATGAGCTGATTCTGGACCTTGCACAGTCATCTCTAGTAGAGGAGTGAAATGATAATGAGTGAATCACGGAAAGGTACGAAAGTTGTTGTGGTTGGGGCCGGAATCGCAGGGTTTAGCTGCGCCCTTGAGTTGAAGGGTCTGAAGGCACGTTGCACAATCCTGGAGAAAGAGAAGACTGTTGGAGGAAGAGCAAGGTCATTCACAGAGTCAGGCTACGTATTTGACCAAGGGCTTCACTTCTTTGTGGGCGGTTTCAAGTCACTTATCCCGATTCTTGAGAGAAGCGGAATCCGAATGACCACGGTTGGAGAGGGAGCTGTGTGGCTCAAGGGTGGGGAGAGACACATCGTTCGAAAGTCCGCCGTAGACTTGGCGAAATTCGGCTTGCTGCCTGTTGCTGATCGAGCACGACTTGGATTGCAGGTTCAAGAGAACATTAACCGGCCAGACGAAGACTTCCTCGAGCTTGACAAAATGACGTTTGCAGAGTATGCGGAGGACAAGATCCCTGAAACCATAGTGAGAGACTTCTATGACCCACTCATCCGTACAGTCACCTTCATGACCCCGGAGGAAGTCTCCGCAGGTCAGTACCTCTATTCTGAGAAGCTCAGGTTTGCGTATGAAGATGGGTTCAAGGCTATGTATCCAGAGAGAGGAGGCCTTGGCAGTGTGCCATATACTTTGATGCTCCAAGCACGCAACTTCGCTGTGGAGCCAAAAGTGAGCTGCACAGTGAAGCAAATCATCATAGAAGACGACAAAGTCCAAGGTGTGGACTTCGAACAGGACGGGAAAGACCAGCACGCAGACGCTGATGCTGTGGTTGTGACCACTCCCGCAGACCTTCTGCCAAACCTCGTGAACATGAGCAAACTCCCTAGCGACTTTGCAAGTGCGATTGGTAAGTTCAACTATGCACCATCAACTGTTGCGTATTTCGGACTATCATCACGCGTTCTGGACTTCAATGTCGGTGCATTCGTTCCAGAGAGGAAAATCAACATTGTTGCTGAGGCCAAGCGAGTTTCAGGAGTGCTCGCACCTATCGGTGAGTCGTTGCTGACAGTGACAAGCATTGACAAGGAGCTCCTCAAGATGAGTGACGAGGAAGCCACAGAAGTTGTCCTCGACGAACTCAAGGAGCTGATTCCAGGTGTCGAGCAGAAAGTCACGTGGAAGAAGAGCTGGAAGATCTGGAGGTCGGTACTATCGCAGCCCCCAGGCATTATGGAGAATCGTCTGAAGACGAACAGAACGGGCATCGAAGGTCTCTATGTTGCAGGGTCACATGCCAACTGTGGAATGTACTACGCTTCAATGGAGGCAGCCTCTAGGTCAGGGATAGCCTGCGCAGGCGAGATGATTGAAGACCTCTCATAGATGCACAAGACATAGCCCAAGAGTCTTAAGGCGGAAATTTCGAAGAAGCTCGGAATGACCAAGATAGGCCCCTTAGAACAAAGCGGACAAAAGAGTGACCCGTACGTTTGTGCCTCCTGTGGCAACTGCACTCTTGTCTGTCCAGTTTTCAGGCAAATGCGATGGGAGCCCTATGGACCACGTGGCAAGCTAAGCATAATGAAGGCAATCTTGGAAAAGGAGGACGACTTCAATCCAGATTTCACGAGAAAGCTCTATCAGTGTACGCTCTGTGAACACTGCACAGCTGTTTGCACAACCAGCATCAGGCTCGACAGATTCTGGGAATTGACGCGAGCAGAGGCCAGAGATAGAGGTTTGACACCGTCGCCCGTGATATTCGCCTGCGAATCCGTGAAGTCTCATGGAGATCCTTTCTCAATTGGTTCCTCAAATCGACTTCTCTGGGCTGAAGGCATTGAAGATCTCGTAGAAGCCAGGTTGAATGTTACTGGAGATACAGCGTATTTTCTCGGCTGCAATGTCGCTCTCAAGCACCAGCTTCACGATGTAGCACGGTCAATGATCAGGATCATGGAGTACGCTGGGGTGAACTATACACTTCTCGGTGAGAAGGAGACCTGTTGTGGAGCCCCCCTAGTCTGGGGCGGCGAACCCGAGGGCACACCTGCTATGGTTGAGAAGAATGTTCAAAGACTCCTTGATCTCGGCGTCAAGAGGGTCGTATTCAGCTGCCCGTCATGCATTAGTACGTGGAGGAATTCAGTTCATAGAAGCAACGGAATATCTACGGTGGGAAAGCTGGAACTCTTAACATCTTCTCAGTTCATCAATCAACTGATGGAAGAAGGTCTCCTGAAGTTTGATGAGCAACCCATGATAACTGCGACCTATCACGATCCATGCATTTCTGCGAGGACATTGGGAGTCATCAAGGAGCCGAGGGACGTCATAGAACGCATCCCTGGAGTCTACCGAGTTGAGATGGTGCCATCTGAAACTGAAACACGATGTTGTGGTTCACATGCCCTCCTCAACATGGTTGATCCGCACCTCTCAGCACAGATTGGTGAAATGCGCCTCAGAGATGCGTCAGTGACTCCTGCATCTCTTCTAGTTACTGAATGCCCTAGATGCTTAATGGCATTCGACCTAGCCACGTACACATTGGACTACGATGTCCAGATTCAGGACATTTCGCAACTGGTCGCCGGAGCCTTGATAGATCCATGGGGAGGCGAGAATAAAGAGTGAAGGTCGACTCCTTGGAACTAGAGGACATTCTAGGAGCAGACAATGTCACTTTTGATGAAGAAACCTGCAGAATCTACTCTGAGGATGCCGCAAACCTACCAATGCTTGCCAGTCAGATAATTCACAACCGCTTTGATATAGTTGCGCAGCCAGTGACTGTGGAGTCTATCCAAAGGCTGCTGGAATACATCCGGAACCATCGAATCCCCTTGGTACCTCGCGGCAATGGTACATCAGGATGGGGAGGTTCAATCCCCACCAAAGGTGGCATCTGTCTAAGCCTGACACAGATGTCGAGAGTCATACATATGGATGACTACGGATGTACCGTCACTGTGGAGGCAGGGATGACATGGCGTGAGCTGCTAATGTTCCTTGAAAGAATGGGGATGACACTTCCTGTATATCCTTCCAGTGCAACTGCTGCCACCATTGGGGGTTTTGTGGCCAGTGGGGGTCTCGGAATAGGGTCCTCGAAAAATGGAGATGTCAGGGACCAAGTGGTTGGCCTTGAAGCCGTTCTGGCAAACGGCATGCTTGTGAGGGTTGGAGACCTGCAACTCGGTCCACACCCGGACCCGTTAGAAGAAGAAGCACATGCTGGTACAAAGTGGCTCGAATGGTTCCTTGACGAATCCAAACTCAATCTCAAAGCAGTTCTGACAGGCACATATGGAACTCTCGGCATTATTACCAAGGTGACACTTCGGACTGTGCCTAGACTCCAGTTGCTTCCTTTCGCATGCTCATTCGACAATATGAACGACTTGGTGGAGGCTACTCAGCATATACTCGAAACTGCACTACCCTATCATCTTCGCTATTTGGACAGCAACCACACATCCAAACTTGCTGCACTCATTGGTTCTCCACTTGAATGGGACAAGTTCATTCTTGCGGGTGCTCTCCATGGCACGATATATGACAATGAAGACGCCATGGATGCAATCGTCAGAATTGTGGATGATAACAACGGAACAATGCTGGATGAGAACCGTGCAGACTTCTATTGGGCTGAACGTTTCTTCCCACTCAGGTTCAAAAGACAAGGCCCAAGCCTTGTTCCAGCAGAGGTGCTCGTCCCGGTGGAGAGTCTAGCTCGACTACATGAAGATACACTTGCCTCGCTGGGGAGCTCCAAAATCGCAGTCGAGGGTACCGTTGGTGCAAATGGAGAGGCCTCGTACTTGGTCTGGATTCTTGATGATGAACGTAAGAAACTGCGATACACAATCGGGTGGCACAGATCCTTTGACATTGCGTCCCTAGCACCAAAGCACGATGGTTCAGCCTACG
>JBHLPB010000201.1:0-4694 GCA_048939905.1 Promethearchaeota archaeon | reverse complement strand
TGCGTCGAACTTCCGCAAGGTCAAGCGTGTCGTGAACCTCATCGAAATCCTGAGGATCATCGTTGATCACCATCCTAAGGTCCGACTGATAATCGCTGGTGATGGCCCTACACGAATTGAAGTTGAGAGGAAAATCGAGGAGCTTGACCTCTGTGACAATGTTCATCTGCTAGGTGTGAAAAGCAATATGCAGGAGATTATGTGCTCAGCCGACGCATTTCTGTTGAATTCAAGACTTGAAGGGATGCCTCTAGTATTACTAGAGGCGATGTCGTGCGGATTGCCGGTGGTCACAACACCAGCTGGCGGAATACCAGAGCTCGTGCGACCTGGGAAAGATGGAATTGTCACGAACGGATTTGAACCGGAAGAGTTTGCGGAAGCTGTAATCGAGTTGCTCGAAGATGAATCTCTAATGAAGAAGATGGGAAAAGCAGGGAGGAGAAGAGTGGAGGAGAGTTTCTCTGCAGAGAAGATAGTAGGTCTCTACGAGGAGGTATTCAACGAAGTCCTTTCCAAATGAGGAGAGTCGTTAGATGAGCCCGAGCGTGTCAGATATATACCAGCAGTTTGTGTGGGAAGGGAATCTCTCTCAGCTTGCTGCTCAACTCTACAACTCACCACCATTGACGATGGGAGGCGTATTCGATAGAGCCCCCAGCCTGCTTGACAAGTACTCCTCAACAGGGTGGCACACAGAAGATAGAAGAAAGAGAATCAGCAAAGCACTCATCTCAATAAACCGTGACTTGAGCATTCTCACACCCAAGGTCAAGAAGAACATCAGTAGACTTCACAACGGAGCAGTAGAGGCGGCTCATCAGAGTGTTGTGATGGGAGGGCCGTGCTTTGTCCTAAACAAGGCTGCAACCGCAACCAGAATTGCAGATCTAAGCGAGGATAGAAACCCCCAACTGACATCGTTCTTCTTCATTGCAGATTATGACTCCGTGCAGCCAGAACTCACAAACATCAGAACACCAAATGTCGGCCAAGAGGGGAATCTTCTGAGTTTCCCCGTGGAAGAGGGATACGAGCACTCCCCCGTGAGTGCGTTACCCCTACCAAGCTCTAAGTGGTATGCTCAAGTTGAGGAGAGTATTCGTGCTGGCTACAGGCCACTTGCCAAGCCCCTCAGTTCTCAGGTCAGATTACTCGTTGAGGAGAGACTTGAGCAGGCTCTCTCCCTGACAAGATGGGCCTACAGCAACTCAAGTACGTTGGGACAGTGGGCGGAGCGGATACTCGGGCGTTTGTTCAACATTGAGGGAAATCTCGGAATACCGATTCTTTCTGGATCTGATGAGAGAATCAGATCACTTCTAGTAGAGGGATTGGAGTTTCTACTTAGCAGAAAGAACCGAGAGCGGTTCCTGAAAGCTCATGAAGAAGCCACTTCTCTCATAGTTGAGAACGGTTTCAAAGCGGGAATAGGGAGACGAAATGACACCTACGTTCCTTTCTTCTACGAATGCCCAGGAGAAGGCTGTAACAAGGCGAGGACTGAACTTAGCTATCAAGTAGCTAAGGGAACTGCAGAGCTGACAGGGAAATGCCCCAGCTGTAGTGACCGAGTGGCGATTGAAACAGATGCGAACAGGCCAGATCTGTCAGAGGTTTCAAGCCAATTGTCACCTCGTGTGGATACAAGACAGATTGCCATGGATTGTCTTCTTCCAGTAGTTGCTCATGTTGGCGGCCCTGGAGAGGCTGCGTACTATGCACAAGTGATTCCTTGTGCGAAAGCACTTGACATACCATTTCCACAGTTTCTTAGATATGCACGAGTCTACTTCAACACACCGTGGAACGAAGAACTAGCTGGCACCTTGAAGGAGAAGGGATTTCCTACGCTTCACAGTCCGGAGATGTTCAAAGCAGCTGGACTAATCGGACGTCTTAGGAAGAAGAAGAACTACGATAAGATGAATTCTGCACTAGAGTCGCTTGACAGACTATTGAAGGTGTCCATGGCAAGCTTGAATCAGAAACACATGGAAATGAGCCATGAGAAACCTGGCAAAGCGCTCAAGACTAGTGATGACCATTTGATGACCAAGCTAGAGGTGGAGAGATATCTGAGTTGGGTGTACGGACAGTTCACTAAAGGGAAGATCGGCCAAGAGGTCACATGGTCGTGGATTGAGTGGGCTATTAATTCCGGGTTCCCTGACCTGTTTGGTCCTTATGTCAGGGCATACGTGCCCGAAATGAAGAATGGGGCGACCTACTTCGTGAATTTCACGTTCTAGATAGATACTCTACAGTAATCCTGAGAAGGCTTACATCTATAGATGCTCAGCGAGGAGCTTACCAAGACGCGCAATCCCGTCAGTGATTGTTTCCGGAGGCGCGTATGAATATCCTAGCCGCATCGTATTGACTTCGGGTTTGCTTGGTTCGAGATCACTCCCGTTGTTGATGAGCTTATGTCCGGAGATTGGGTAGAAGGCGATACCAGGAACATATAGTATGTCGTTTGGTATTCCGATTTCCTGAAGGAAGTCACCACTGTTGAAGGGCTTCTCACTTTGCCACCAAATGAAGAAGCCGCCAGATGGATCTGTTCTCACGCCTGCAGGGAAAGAATCGTCAATGGCCTTCGCCATTGCTTCGTAGCGCTCCTTGTATTTGGGTATGCCTTTACTCATTGCTTCATCGATGTAGTTTCGATAGTATACGTCAAGGATGCGCTGAACAAGTGTGGATGTACAGAGGTCGAGGTATCCCTTAGCCTTGAGCACCTGCTCTTTGACATTGGGAGGGAGGACCGAGTATCCAACCCTTAGCACTGCAGCCTCCTTGCTTGATGTGCCCAGATAGGCCACGCGCTCGTTCTCCTTGTCTAGACTCTTGATTGGCTTTAGAGGTTTCTTGAATTGGATTTCAGCATAGGCCGAGTCTTCTACGATGAGGACATTGTTGCTCTCACAGATGTCAAAAAGAGCCTGACGTCGATTCATGGGCAGAGTCGTACCCTTAGGGTTGTCAGAATCAGGCACGACATAGACGATGTCAGGAATCTTCCCGAAACGTTTCTTGGAGATTGTTACAGCCTTCTCCACGTATTCGGGAATCAGTCCGTCTAGGTCTGTGGGGACGGTGATCACTCGCGCGCCGAGCTTGACGGCAGGACCAAGAAATCCCAAATAGGCTGGAGAAGGCGTGACTATTACGTCTCCTGGATTGATTAGAGTGTCGAGTATCGCATATAGAGCCTGCTGTGACCCATTGGTCACGGAAACGTCTTGCCATCCATCATCTCGGTCGATAGGAATGCTTCTGACTTCGCGAAGCCGTGTGGCCAGAGTCTCGAGAAACCAAGGCTCACCTCCCGTGGGTCCGTAGTTGAGGTCTTCAACTGCTTGTTTCGGGTCATCCTTATACTTCTGGCCCAAGTCGCTCAGTATCTGTCCGAAGATTTCGGTGGGCATGATACCGGGTTTGCCACCAGCGAAGTAGTATTTGACCTTGTATTTCAGAAGTGCTCTAATCTGGGATTCCTCAATGAAGGAAGTCCAGGTCGCAAAACTATAACCTGAGTTATTTGCCATCAGATTTCGCTCCCCGAGTCTGTGTGGTGGGTCACCATCCTGCCCGGTTGCGTTGGACATGTACAAGAGTGTACATCTCCAATCTGAACTGAGTGCTGTCTGGCCTTTATCCTTTTCTCACGGGATTATGAATCCGGCGTTCCAATCTGGTCTATGATGTACACAAGTGTTCTTTGTGAGTCGACCGCTCGCAGAAGGCGATTTCCACATCAGCGGGTCTCTTCTGCGATTGACGCCGCTGCGCTGACCGGGTCATCCGCATTGACAATAGATCTGGCCACTATGACATAGGATGCGCCGGCGTCGATGGCCTCTCTGGCGGAGGCGCCTTGGGCTCCGACACCCGGACTGAGGATGGGTACTTCATCGCCCAATACTTCCCGAACCTCTCGAATCTTCTCCGGATAGGTGGCCCCGACTATCACGGCATCAGCTCCCCACCTTTTTGCCCGACTGGCAAAAGATAGGTAGAAAGGCTCGTGCTTCTTCTTGTTTACCAAAACCCTGAGGCCATAGCCCTCACTCGCCCCAGGATGTGACATGTAACACAGCGTGATGATACCGCGCCTTCTCTTTCTCGCAATCTCGAATACTGTGTCCATTCCGCCTTCCCATCCAACGAAAGGATTCACGATTAGGGCATCAAAGCCTGCGTCGAAGTAGTATCGAGCAATGTGAGCATTTGTGTTCCCGATATCATTGATCTTGCAGTCCATAATCGCTGAAAGGCCCTCCTCATGGACTGCATCCACAATCCGCGGTATTCTCTCGTAGAGCCCAAGCGGCAGGACTAATTGCCTGTTGAACTTGAAAGCAACAGCATAGTCGCTCGTCTTTCTCACAATGTCAAGTGCCAGTTTCTCCACACGCTCCATCTCGGCCGACAGCTGATCTCTCGGTGTGGTTCCGACATTGGCCGCCAAGTCTAGCCCTATGATCAGTCGACTCTTTCTAACATATGCGGCCGCTTGGAGCTTCCTCGCGAATGCCTCCACCATGATATTCCAACCCCTTATACATGGTGGTCCTCATACCACTTAAATGGAATACACGTTTCGGTCTTGTTGGAGCGCGGAAGTTGAATCCTGACGTGTTGATGACGAGGCTGACAGTCGTCTTTCTGGCAGTGGCTGGTCCAGC
>JBHLPB010000200.1:0-4728 GCA_048939905.1 Promethearchaeota archaeon | reverse complement strand
CGCAGGAGGAATAGAGTCTGCTGGCCCGCCATGTTGCTGGCGTTTCTTTTGATGTTAGGGAGTGTGATACTGGTCGGAAACCCTGATGGCATGACATATCGGTCTACAATGAGCACTTCAGAACGTGATAGTGAGAGATCGTTTGTTGCCAGCATTCCCCATGATCCTATCTACATTGATGGAGATGACAACTTCACTGATACCGCTCTGGCTGAGGGATGGTCTGGTGATGGGTCGCCTTCAACCCCTTTCATTATTGAGAATCTTGACATTGACCTTGCCGGTGGCCCCGGTGAATGTATCAGCATTCTCAACACTCGGGTCAATTTCACTATCAGGAACTGTGTTCTTACCAGCGGAAGTGTGAGCTCAGGCACTGGTATCTCAATGCATAACGTCACATACGGGACATTCTCAAACAACACCTTCATCGGCAGTCAGAATGGCATCATCCTTAGCAGTTCCAACTTCAACACTCTTGTTAACAACACCTGCAGGAATAACAGCCAATATGGAATCTATGCGTACGACTCCTATTTCAATACAATCAGAGGAAACAACTGCACCAGCAACCAGGTTGGCATAGACTTCTATGAATCATTCTATAGTGAATTGGCCAACAACACGTGCACCAACAACGATTACGGGATTCATCTCGGTTTCTTGTCAAACTTCAACGACGTGATTTGGAATGTCCTTGCCGACAACGTGATTGCAAATGGTTTCGATGAAGCCACCGGCAATGTGTTTGAATACAACTACTGGTCAGATTATGCAGGTACTGACACCGACAGTGATGGAATTGGGGAAACTGCATATACTCTCGTAGGCAATTCAGACCAATACCCCTTGATGTTTTCTCCAACACCTCCCAGGTGGGTTGAGCAGCCCACGGACCAGAGCATCAAGCAGACAGAGGTGTTCCACTATGACCTTGACGCCATAGCACCTGCACCGATATTCTGGTCTGTGAATGACACAGCAACTTTCACCATCGACGAGTTTGGCGTAGTGGAGTCAATTGGCTTCTTGGTGCCAGGCTCCTATGGACTATGGGTGAGAGTCGCCAATATCTACGGAATCAGTATCTCGGCCAAGTTTAAAGTGGAGGTGCTTGCGGTGGACACTACATCCCCCGGCTTTGCGATCATCCCCGTGGATCAGACGATTGAGTATGGTATTGGAATAGATATTCAGATTCCAGCTGTCGATATCTCAGGTATTGATCACTGGACTCTCAACGATACCGTGCACTTCACATTAAGTGCCACTTACTATGACATGGGCAGCACGGGACGCATAACGAATAACTCTGTCTTGGAACCAGCGTCGTACAGTCTGAACGTCACCGTGTACGACCCATATGACAACTGTGTTTCCGCTGTCTTCACTATCACGATAGAGCCTCCAGTGGGCTTTGACCCGACGGTGCCCCTTGCTCTTGGCACAGGATTTGGAGGCGCAGTAGTGATAGTCGTTGTCATCGTGCTGTTCAAAAGGCGGGAATGAGAGCGGGCCCTTTTGTGACTTAGGAAGATACTCCTCCTCCTAGGCCTTGGACTTACTTGGTGGGTCATTCTGATAGTACGGGTCGGACTTGGACTTTCCACCTGACAATCGGTGTCCCTCCGGAGGACAATGATTGTGCCGACTCACCCTGTCTTCTGTTTCAGTCTTAGGCCAATATGATGTAGCTCTTGGACTTGGTCAGCCTGTAGTCAAACGGATTGATGCCTGTCCCTGTAGATGGAAAGTCATAATGATAGAGTCCGAAGCGTACCGTCGAATGGTCCTCTTCCGATTCGACCGACCAGTCGAGCAGAAGCCCGCTGGACAGTTTGTCGGTCTGAGACCTGACATGAATGAGTGGCCTGACCAAGTGATGAATGCTGAAGCCCGACAACGGAGTCTGATACGACGACTGCCTTGCCGCGAGAACTACAATGTGCCGGTCAGATTCCAAGTAGCCGTCGGCCTCGGCCACCGCATCGAGAGGAAATGTCTGTCCAAGTATCTTCAGCTCCCCCTTGGTTCTTGCCTCTAGTCGGCCGCCAAGCGTGAAGCTCTCAAAGGGAGAGAAACACTCCATGAGAAAAGACTGCAGCACGCCCATGCTCCATGCCAAGTTAATTCCATCTTCTCCATTAACAAAGCCGGTCGCTCCCTTCCTTAGGTAATTGTGTCTTGGTAAGGTGTAGAAGGGCATACCGACATACTGCTCAGTAGGCTGTTCCAGTTTGGGATACAGAGTTGGAAGCACAGTGTCCCTCCTCTTTATGAGAACATAGCCCCCCGTCAGATTCCCGAACGGCTCGACATCCAGTTTGCTCAATGCCGCGGGCAGCTCGACTGCTGAGTAGGTTGGCGTCATCTTTCCGGGCTGCTGACCGGCCTCGGAGAAATCTGCCATTGTGAGTTGCAGCACTTTCGATGAGTCATCGGCCAGCCAATCTTGGACCTTCTTGGTGGCAACTACCTTCTCCCAACCATATTCCAGCCTACTCATCATAGTCCTCCTTATGTGGAAATCGTGAGATAAAAGGAACGCTCTCGCCGATTTGCCTGTGGAACAAACGCCAATCACATGCATGGTTTGAGAATCAGACGTAGCAAAGATTCATACCTCAAGTCCGATGAACTCTCCGCTAGAAAGCCGAAAGGATAAACAGCAGGAATCGCCATGTTCTATTCGGGAAGAGCATGGAAGAAGCGAATGACGAAGAGGAGGAACTCTCAACCGCTGAGGCATTGTGCTCTATTGGCATTCTTCTAATCGCTTGTGTCCTCACATACTACACATTTGCAGTGCTCTCTGAAACTTCTCTAGGATGGGCGATGCTCATCGCCTTGGGTGTGGTTGGCTGGGTACTCTTCGTAGTACTAAACAGGAAGTATCGATGGGTTGTTCTGCGCAGCCGGCCGCCGGAAGAAGGTGAATACTCAACTTCCTGAGCATTCTTCATTCTATCTGCGCAGCCCTCTCATGAGCCCGAAGATGGCCAGCAGCAAGACTACCACGACTGCTATACCCACCAAAAGAATCAGTGTGACAGCAGTCTCCCCGTTTCCAGTTCCTGTTGTACCGCCTGTCGTTGTAGTTGTTGTCGTGGTTGGTTGTGGTCCTGCTTCAACAACGACATTGACCACGTCACCTACACTGTTCCCGCCTTGATCGACCACTGTACAGTTGAATGCGTAGAGCCCCTCAGGCAGAAGGTCAACATTCAAGGTGATGTCACTCCCAAGCCAATCCCCAGAGATCACCATGACTCCGTTTCTGGTGATGTAGAACGAGGCTGGATTCGTGTCGGCTGGCGTCCAACTGATGAAATGGCCCAGGTCGCCCTCGGTATACGTGATGTCCTGAGGGTGATTGATTGTGGGCGGTGTCAAGTCAGGAGTATTGACAGTGATTTCATTCGAAGCAAAGCTCTCACCGTAGGCATTCACAGCAGACACAACATAGTGGTAGGTCGTGTCAGGAAGTGCAGTCGTGTCCACGAAATACTCGTAAGTTGTTTCCTCGAGGACAGTATCGAAGTAGCCACTGGTGGTGTTTCGATACACTCGGTAGGAAGACACATCCAGATTGCCGTCGAACTCTGGTTCCTCCCAGAGAAGAACCACAGTCTCATCTACAGACTCTATTGCTGACAGGTTGATGGGTGGGCTCGGTGCCGAGTAGACAGTGAATGAGGTCACGAACATGTCCTGGGTGCCACTAATGCTTCTGTTGAACGCGTCCTCGGTAGTTGGGAAGTTTGTGGACTCTGTCTCACCAGCAATCCATACACGCCCGCCAGGACCAACGGCCAATGAGGGGAAGAATTCAGTATCAGAACCACCAAGAAACGTCGAATAGTAGAGGTCGGTCCCATTCGGTGCAAGGGAGAGGAGAAAGGCATCTCGAGACCCACTATACGATTCATTGAAAGCATCAGGTGTCGTGGGAAATGTGTCTGTCATTGTATCGCCGGAGACCCAGACAGCATCGTTCCCATCTATTGATATGAACCGTCCCCAGTCTTGACCAGAACCGCCGACATATGTTGAGTATAGCAGGCTCCCGTTGTTCGCAAATTGGAAGATGACACAATCGGTGCTTCCTCCGTGGGACGAGTCGTATGCGTTAGAGGTTGTAGGAAAGAGCATGGAGAAGGTAGCTCCCGTCCCCCAGATGTTTCCAGAGCTGTCAAACGCAAGATCAATCACATAGTCATTCCCTGACCCACCGAAGTATGTGGAGTAGACAAGCGAACTTCCATCGCCAGCAAGTCTGAGTAAATATATGTCACCGCCACCTGATGTCGTGTTCTTGTAAGCGTCAGACGTGGTCGGGAAATTGGATGAATCAGTGGTACCCGTCACCCAGACATCATCCGAGGAGTCTACCAGGACTCCATAACCATAGTCACCCCCGGTTCCGCCAAGGAATGTGGAGTACATCAGGGTAGTCGTGTCGTTTGATAGTTGAAAGAGTACTGCATCAAGTGATCCATTGTGCTTCGGATACAGAGAAGATGGAGTCATGGGAAAATCGCCCGAATCCGTGATGCCTGTTGCCCATACGTTTCCTTCGCTGTCAAAGTCCATGGAGAAAGCAGACTCCGTTCCAGATCCTCCCACATACGTAGAGTGGAGAAGAGATCCATTAGTCCCGGAAAGACTGAGAATGAACATGTCAATTGGCCCGGTCAGAGTTGAATTGTAGGCATTCGGCGTCGTCGG
>JBHLPB010000013.1:0-19226 GCA_048939905.1 Promethearchaeota archaeon | reverse complement strand
GACATGATGATTTGCAAGAGAAGACTCTAGGAAGTAGTCAACGGGCTTGTCCATCTTCACCTTGATCTGTGTCCTGCAGGCATTCTCATTCTCTAGGTTCTCAATAATAGTCCCGCCAGATGCCCAGTACTCAGAAAGATCACTCCCGAATATCTTGAGAACAGTAATCCTCTGAGGTGAAACCTTGCCTCGAATGGCCACACTCCTTTGCGTTTCAAAGTGAGTCATTATGTCGTACTCGTTTGTGAGCGATGTAGCAATTGTGCAATGGGCGAACACGGCCGAGTTTGTCTTAGGGTCTACATGGGCGACGTTGGCCATGAAAGATGCCTGCTTTGTCAGGATTTTGGCCACCATCATTGTGAAGGTCGTAGGAATATCACCCTCACAGCCGGCGACAACTCCTTCTTTGTCATTCAGTTGTGACAGGGCATGACACCCTGAAACGCCAGTGTCCTCTAGAAGTCTGAAGCACTCAACAGTGACAGCGTTTAGACCATTCTTTGACACAATCTCATTGAGGGACTGGGCGACAGCACCGGCCCTTATTAGCTCGTCATCACTAATCATGTTCGACTTGGCGGCATCGACAAACTCACTGGGTCGATTCTCTTGAAGAGCCTCTGGCTTCAAGCTCTTCTCGAGCGTATCTATCGAGAAGTATTCTATTGATGTCCCCCATCTCTTCTTCACTGCTTCTTCATCTACTTGTGAGGCAATGAGCCAGAAAGATGACTTGCCGATGACCCCCAAATGGCTATTGGCGATTTCTTGTTCGACTTCGAAGAATCCTTTGGAGTCCCCAATCATATCTTGGAGATGCTCGAGAGGGGTATGGATGATTCTAGATTTTATCCCTCTCTGCTCAAAACAGGCTCTTGTTTCCATTGCGGCCGGGAGTGAATTGTTACCGGGATGACTCAGTAGAATAATGGGGGGCTTGAGTCCAGATTGGCTGACCAATTCCGAAATCAGGCTCTCGGTTCCGCCAGTCCCTACGAACAGGTAGATACGATCATCGAGTATGTCTGGAGATTCCTTTGCTTCTCTGAGAAAATCGTCTCTTGACTGAATAAGGGCTCCTACAGTGCTTACTTCTCTGATGAGCTTCAGTGTGGTGTCCTCTGGCGTCAATGGAGATATGACCGTCACAATCCGAGTTGCCATGCGGCAGAAAATGGATTTGCAGGTCATAACCCTTTGGGGACCATCCTGATGAGATCTTATACATCAGACTAGAGATAGCTCTGGGCTCGATAGGCTCTAAGTGAGTCTATGACCTCATCATCTGGCACGTCGTACCAGTTCTCATATGCGTCTGCCACTGCAAAGACGAAACCGGATCCAACATCAGGACAGACGAGTCTATCGACTACTCCACTAACTCTCTTCGCAGCGCTGGCTGAAGCCGTAGGTACTGCTACCGTGATGCTCTTTGGATTCGATTCTCTCACGGAAGTAACTGCCGCCAGCATCGTGTATCCGGAGGCGAGTCCATCGTCAACCAGAATTACGTCCTTGTTGTCAGGAAAGTGGAGGCCAACAAGGCCTTCATACGCTTCTTTCCTGGACTCAATCTGTTCCTCAGTCCGGTCTCGCACCGACTGGATATCCTGCTCAGAGAGACCTAGACGTGAAACAAGATCCTTGTTGAGCATCATTGTGCCCAGAGACGTCAATGCTCCGAACCCGGCCTCAGGATTGAACGGAATCTGAAGTTTCCTAACGATGATAACATCGAGCGCCGCATCAAGTGCCTCTGCTATTGGAAGCGCAACTGCTACACCGCCATTTGGAACCGCCAGCACCATGGGCTCTGTTTCGTACGATTCCTTGTTGAGCTCATCGGCCAATACTCGACCCGCATGTTCTCGGTTTCTGTAGGACCAGGACAAGCCAATCACCCCTCGGCGAGTCCTGTTGTATTGTTTGCCTCTTAGCCCTTGCCCTCTAGATTCATACAGTCGGTCAGAAGGTTCCAAAGACCTTGGTCATTCGGAAAGTCCTCGAGTAACGTAGTTAGCAAGTCGATTGCTTCTGGGTATGCACCACGTACTCTGAACAGATCAACAAGCTGACGCATTGTCCGTTTGTTATCTGGGTCCAGCTCCAGAGACATCCTGAAAGACCTCTCCGCCTCCATGTCATCTCCTCTGAGTAAGTGGAGCTGTCCCCATATCCTCCAAGTCGAAGGAACACTGGTGTCAAGATCTAGTGACCTCACTATCGCCGCTTCTGCAGATGGCAGGTCGTCGTTCATCATGTGGACCACCGCAAATGCATTCCAGAATGTTGGAGTATTGGGTTCAGATATCAGTGAGTCCAGGCCATAAACCACGGAGTTGTCGCAAAGCGAGATTCCTTTCAGCATTTCCCAGAAGAATCTTGAGCTAGCGTCTGTTGTCTTGACACTCTTCAGAGTACTGAGGTAATTTGACACTGCGTCTTCAACGTCTGCCTCAATGTCCGACATCTCAATGACTCCATGGGGGTCTTCTACGGACCATTGTATCCTATCTTGGCCCATTCGAAGACAAGAAACTGTATCCACTCTTCTGTGGTCCTGGAATCATCCTTGGTGTTCTTCTCCTCTGGGCGCTTTCTCTTTCTTGGCATCGATAGCGTTGCTCCCAGCAGCTGGCTCCCTATTACCTGCTGCTGTACATACTTTTCACACATCCATTCTTGGTAGTATCGCCCACCGGTTCACTAGCCTATGAATCAGTTAGGGCGTTCAATCACCCTCCATAATCCCCCCCTCAGTCTTTAACGCTTTATTCGGCGTTTATGCACTCCATAAGACTCCAACTCCGGCCTCTTTACCCTTGCATAATGCGGATTTCATCCATACTTCCAGCCGGTGCTTTCAAATCAGAGTGTGATGATGCGGACAGCAGGAGGCTCTTTGGTGAAGCTGAAAGGGATTGACAAACTCTATGAAAAACTGCCTGACTACCCAGGGAAGAGGCTTGTAATCCTCCCCATTTTCGGGTTGCTGGTGCTTCTTCTTGGACTGGCGTTCATGTTGGTATTGGATACCGTTTCCAGGTTGATGCCTGGCGTTCCTCTGCTCGCAGCGCTTGAACCACTGCTCCCAGTATTGGGCTCAGTCATTACTGTTGGAGCAGGAATCTCGTTTGTTCGCCGATTGTGGACCAAGAGAGATGAGGCAAAGGCAAAACTGGGAGAGCTCGCGTACCAACGAATGGTGCTGCGCGGACTTACTGGGGTGTTCCTGTTGTTCTCTGCCCTGATACACAGTTTCATTTCTGTCAGATCCCTGCCCCCGGGACCTCCAGTCAATGATATCACTACACAACTATCGACATCCTTTCTTTCCATGGTCGGAGTTCCAGTGGTGTTAGACGTGGGACTGAGAATCATCGGAGGCGGCTTGCTCCTTCTCGTGGCCGTCTTGACAGCCGCACGAGCACTCTTCACATTCGGGTTCGACTACATGATTGTAGTCTACTTGTACTTCCCGGAGGAGTCCGAGATACAGAATCACGAAATCTACTCCGTCGTAAGGCACCCGGCGTACTTTTCACTAGCCCTCGCCAGTTTGGCCGCAATCTTGAGCAGGATGTCAATCTACTCGATTGTCCTTGCTTTCGTGATCTTCGTTGGATTGCTGACACACATTAAACTAGAGGAAGCAGAATTGGTAGAACGATTCGGAAACTCCTACTCGGAATACATGAAGAAAGTGCCTGGTCTCTATATCAGACGCCGGGACATTCGAAGTTACTTCCGGTTCTTGGTAGGAAGATCGAAGTTCATCTCGGACACTGACTAACCTAATGATAAAAGGAGAGTCAGGATGGGAGCCGGCGCTCCTCATCCCTGTTCACAGCCCTGCGGCAGTGCCGTGCTAATCTATCAACTTCCAGCAGATGTGTCTGTCGCAAGTCCTAAGAAAGCAGGTCGACACGATCTGTAGGAAGAACCTGTTCTTTCAGATGCATGTATCGAGATGAGCTCGTTTGGTATCGAAAGTTGCCTCGCGGTGTCAGAGCAATATACTCGCGAATCGGAAACCGCTCTAAGTTATGACCATTGTTGATGAAATCAGCGAAAACCAGTCTGAGTGTTCTGACCTCATCTTTGTTACGCTCACGTCGCATCTTTCGTTTCCTTTTCCGGTAATCACTAGCTGACATTTTCTGTGTACCTCCTAGAGGACAACACGACCCCAGCAATCAGGAGACTATTGCCTTTGATTGCCGAGAGTCCTCTTCCCCGAGAGGACCACCATCAGAAAGAGCAGACGCCACGAGGAAGAGGAAAAATGCACTAGTCCGCACTAGCAAAGCGGAACCAGTACGGGTGTGTGTTATTTCCTCGTGACATTGTTGTGCTTGTGACATCGCGAGATTGCCATATAAGCGCTAGCTTCTGCGTAGCCGACCTAGGCCTCACGTGTGCTCTCTAGTCAAGACCAAGCACATGCCTGATGTCCTTCCGTGCTATGCCTAACAAGAATCCCCCCACCGTAAGCAGTGCTCCACCGAGGAATGGGTGTATGAAGGAGATCACGAATGACACGGCGACCAGTAAGACAAGCAGGATTGTGAGCACTGCAACGCCCTTCCACGATATGCTGCGAGAAGCGGGTGGTGATACCTCATGCTCCTTCAAGTCTTCTTCCAGAGACGGGGCGCCTTCTTCCACTCTACGAATGCGTTCCTCTTCAAGCTTCAATTCCTTCTTGCGTTTCTTCAGGTCAGCCTTCGCCTCTTTCTTGCGCATCTTCTGGAGTTCCTTCATTTGCTTCTCGTCGAGCTCCGTTTCCTCGGGCACCTTGCGCACAGCCTCGGACCTCCATTCAAGGTTTGACTTATTAATCCGAGCAAAAGGGTCTCAGGGTGGAACCACGTAGGTGGGCATCGGACGCCTACCATTCTCTAAGGGAGTCTAGTACATTCGGTGAGTCCTCTACCCCCAGTTACGTAAAAGTATATTACGCAATTCATGTATTAAGTATTGCGCCTGTGCCGAGTAGTGGTAGGAGGGGGTCCCACATGTTCCCCAAACAGTGCGCCACGCTAACTTGGTCGGCGCACCCCTTATCGGGCTAGTTCTCTGACCTTTGTCAGCATATCAGCGATTGGCATCTCCCAGCCATTGGTTTCATTGTTGTACATGTCGAGGATGTGAGTCCACCCCTTGCCTCTCGACTCTACAACAACCTGAATGAAGAACTCCTCGGAGTACCTCCTGAAGGTATTCAATCTCTGAAGGAGTTGGCTTGTTTCACTAGGAGGAATAGTGACCACTACTTCATAATGGACATCGTTTTCCAGAACGAAGCTTACCTCGAACGGTAGACTGTGAAACCCGCACAGTATCTCCTTTGCATACTTGGTGGACTTGAAGAAGCAGGCGATTGAGATTGTTTCATCGAAGGGATTGAAGGTTGACTTGATACCTCTGATTATGCCCTCATCTTCGAGTCGCTTCACTCTCTTGTGCACAAGGGCCAGCGAAAGGCCAAGTTCCTTGGCCACTTCCTTGAGTGTGATGGTCGGTCTATCAACTAGCTTCTGCATAATCTTGATATCTTTGAACTTGAAGGCCACAGTCGGGGGGAACTGTTCCAAGCCCAGGTCGAATTCACACCCTTCCTCCATTGTCTTTGTGATCTCACCTGTCCAGACATCCCAGTCCCACTTGCTATTCGGAAGTAGAGGTGCTACATCTGCTCCCTTTCTGCAATAGTCAACCAGGTCAAATACATAGAAGTCCTCTATGACTCCGCTGGCCTTCATCTCTTCTGCAATCTGAGGAACAATACCAGGAGCGACCAGTGGATACATGGCATGGGCTATGAAGCCGTCGTATCTTCCGTAGGTGGATGCGTAGTAATAGAAGATAGGCAGCTCCTCTATGACTTGCTTCAGCTTCTCCTCTTTCTCTGGAAATCCCTGAAAGAGTAAAAGTCGTTCACCCAGTCCGATCTTCCTCTCGTACGTCTGGATCTTGGGTGGTCTCAAGAGCCCTTTCTTACGAAGCTTCTCTAGCCTGTATCTAACCGTCCGTTCATGAATACCAAGCTTGTCACCCAGGTATTTCGCTGTGACTTTCTTCTTTTCTTCTTGCAGTGCAATCAGAATCTTCTCGTAGTCTTCGTCAAGCGGTATAGAGATCTTCAGGTTTGTCACATCCAGAGATGGGTTTCGTGTACTGCAGAGGAGGCTTGCAGAGGCTCCTCAAAAGGGATGACTATCATGCTCCGGTGCCAGTTGGAACCCCGACAATAATCCCATTACATTACTTACGGCAAAAGCTTTAAATATATATGTTGCCATATGTCTACACAGCGGTGACAAGTGGCAACGACTCGGAGTTTGGGATTCCGATACTGACCGATGCAGCAAGAATCGGAAAGTGCCAGCCGCGGTATCAACGAATCTGCTGAACACGCTGGTTCCACAGCGAATCGCAAGTTTCTCAGTCTCTTTCCATCCCTATAGTGTTCAGTGGATTCGCCTCCTTCAACTCCAAGGTCGCAAGACGCAAAGAACCGAGGTCGGTGGTTGCTGCCCTTGCGCCGCACCCCATACCAGATGTGTGTACAGAAATGGCAGCAAAGCAAGTCCCAATCGTTCAGAGAACAGTTGTAAGAATCAAACCAATCGAGGAATTGGTGGATGAGCTCGATGAGAAGTATCATATCTCTGGGCCCGAGCTTCGTCGACACCTAGCGGCTGAAGCGGCAATGCTTGACCTAGAACGGATCAAGACCAGAGGTCTGGCGGATCTCAGGAGCTTGCTAGTACATTGAACGGGGTTGCCTCGTTCAGGAATCACAGTCCCGATAATGAGGGAACTAAGTCATCAGCTGGGGACATATGTAGTTGCCAGCTGATGCTGCTCTTTTTGATGAATCGTCACAGAGGGGCTCAGCATGGTCTTGGTCAAGCCAAACGGCTTTGGTCTGAGTATTGACCTACAGACCCCTTGAGCTAGGGCTGAGGTCAAGCCCTTCACCTGAATAGAATCTGATACATAATGACACGCGCTAGGTCATCTCAGTGGCAGAGTCCGCAACAATCAAATCGCCTACTGACTCAATCGACCCGAGTAGGCAGCGGTGTGGCCCAGTGCACAACAGGGTTAATATCATGGTGCCCCCTATCCCCTAGAGTTAGTTCAGTGTGAAGCGGGCACCGAAGTGGGGGCTAGTAGCGTGCGGATGACCAGAAGGAAGAGCAACTACGTAATCGCCTTCATACTGCTGGCCCTGGTTGCCGTATCTGGCACGGGTACCGTCTTCCTAAGTCAGCCTGCTAGACCCCCTACAGACCAGTTCGTTGTGGAAACGACTGGAAACCCAGACTCGATGGATCCGCACGTGGACGATTCGAGCTTCGGTTCAGCTATGCTTTTCAATGTCTATGAAACGCTCTATACATACCCCTGGGGTACAAACAATACTGAGCCGAAAGTCCCATTGCTGGCCGCTGCGGCACCTGTGATATCTTCAGACGGTCTTCAGTACAACATCTCTCTCAGACAGGGAATCATCTTCCATGACGGCACTCCCTTCAATGCAAGTTGTGTCAAGTGGAACATAGAGAGAGCGGCAAAGATATTCGACACTGAGGGCCCTGCAAGGATTTTCATCGAACCGCTCAGAGGCGGCCGAGCACTCATGGCCGAAGCTTATGTGAACGGCACAAGTTCTAATGAATTCCAGGCCGCCTTCGATGACTGGCAAGCGAACTCGAGCGCCGTCATCGTCTTGGACACCTATGCAATACAATTCAATCTGGAGTATCCTTTTGCTCCGTTTATCGCAGCTTTGACTCATCCAGTCTGCTCCATCATGAGTCCGACCTATGTACTGGGAAGCCCCGCAAACGACACGGGGCCAATGGACTCTCATTGGGGCGTCCACCATGGTCAGATTGGCACGTGGATGGACATCCACACTTGCGGAACTGGTCCGTATATGCTAGATGAGTGGAGACCCGACGAATTCATACATCTGGTCCTGTTCGACGAGTACTGGAGGTCTGAGGCAACTGAAGCTGAAATCGACCCTCCTGCGTACGGTGGCTCAATCACCGATGTCTGGTACAAGACAAACGAGGACGCCATTGGAAGACTGCTGAATCTCAGAACGGGTCTGTCGGACTCCGTCAACTGGCCAACAACGAACGCTGACGAGATTTGGGACAATGATACACAGAGCTCAAAGGATGTGAACCTTGAAGTCATTACCGATGGCCTAGGCTACACACTGACGGCATTCACCTTCAACTTCAATCCAATCAACATAACTCGTGGTGGAAACACTACCGAAGTCGCGAGCCCCTTCATCTATCGCGAACTGAGGAAGTGTTTTGCCTATGCCTTCGACTACGAAGCAGCCATAAACGTAATGCTTGGAGGTTGGGGCATCCAAGCCAAGGGTTTCATTCCACAGGGAATGTTCGGCCGAAACTCTTCATACTGGAACGAAGAATATGATATCGATGAGGCCGTTGCATGGTGGAATGCTGCCATGAATGTGTCAGGGTTTGTTGACACAATCAATGCCATGGAGGGCTACATTGATCTGTTCTACAACTCAGGCGACATAGTTCTTGAGCAGGGTTTGCTACTCATGAAGGACGGCTTCGAGTCGGTCATGAGCAATCCTACGATTAACTTGACAGGAGTAACTCCAGTTCCAGAAGTAAGGGTCATCGCTCTCGAATGGGCAAACCTGATAGACAAAATGGACAACGGCGAGATGCCGATTTGGCTCATTGGTTGGTCGCCTGACTACGCAGATCCCCATGATTTCGCGTGGCGATTTGCTCATTCTCAGGGCACGCACATGAGCCTTTCCGGTTATGGCAACGCCTTAGTTGACGAGTGGATTGTCAACGCGAGCGAGTCTACTAGCAGCGCGGAGAGATTGGACCTCTACGGGAAGATTCAGGAACAAGTAGCTCACGACCAGCCGAGCATCTACCTATACCAACCCAGGCAGTTTGAGGTGCGCAGAGCTTGGATGCAGGGCAGTGGCCTGAATTACAATCCGATGCACGATTACTATTGTTACCACATGTGGAAGGACTATGAGGACGCATACTACTATCCTACACCTTCCTTCTATGACCCGTTGTACGTGCTGGGCATAGTACTATCTGCTGGACTGTTCATTGCCATCCTCGAAAGGGCGGTGCGCAGGGCAGGAGAATCATGTGTGACTGTCTTCATGATGATAATAGTCCTATTCTTCTTCCTCCCTTTCCTGCTTGTTCCCGGCCTTATCTTCCAGTTCTTCTTTAGTCCACTGTCTGCCGGTCTATTCGGGTTGATGGCGTTGCTCTTAGTGTTTGAACCAGATCCTGATCCAGGACGTAGAGAAGAGAGGACACAGATGTATGAGCATTGGCCACTTCGCGACGATCTTCAGCGTGAGTCTAGAATCAGAGAGGCATCCATCGAAGCACGCGTAGAAGAGTATGATTTTTCGTGGCTCCGGCGAGAGAGAAAACGACAGAAGCCTGAACCGGGGTTTGAACCCTACATCGTAGGAATAGAAGCCAGAGAAACGAGATGGCAATATGAGGAAGAACCCGGAGGCCCAATTGTCACATTGGCCAAGACGATAGCCCACGGGATGGCATTCTCGCTTCTCATATTCGTGGTTGGGATAGACGTCCTCGCGATCTTCTTTCTCTTCCTGGGAATGGGACCCCTTGGGATGTTTGCCTCATTCGTCGGATTTGGATTTCTGTTCATAACTGTTGGATGGTCAAACAGGGTGCTGGCCAAGAAACTCTGGGACATCAGAAGTAGCGACAGATGGTTGACGCTGTTTGTACACGGGATAGTCTTGCTCGGCGCCTTCTACACCGCATACTTCGTGCAGATATATGTGCTAGCCATTGTCTTTTCAGCTCTGGGCTGGTATTCGTTCATCTACTCCCTGGCCTACTCACCAGTCAATGTGCTGGTGGGCGCGATAGTTGATGGTCACCTAGCAAAGGTAATTGCCAAGATATGGCGTACCAAGTGATTCCATTTGGCAGCAGTCCGCAGGCTCCAGACGACAAGAATCTCGGCTAGAAATCGTCGACTTCCGAAGCAGGCTTCCTGACACCTACACATAGAGACCCGTAGTTAGTCAGTTTCCACTGTCCGTGCTTGTTTCGAGCAACAGTTGCAGGTCGTGGCGAGTCCGCTCCACCACTCTCGATGAAGACCTTCAGTGTCTTGTCATCTATCTTCTGTTCTCGGCTCACTGTCATTACGAGGTTGTTCTTGTCAAAGGAGTAGTTGTCTCTCCAATTGGCACCGAGGTACGATCGTGCAATATTCTTGTCATCCTGGAACTGTCCGATGTAGTACCTAGCACTCTTGCCCAGCTTCATACCTGAAGGTGACTTGCTTGACTCCATACAATCCCTCTTCGAGACGACAACTGTCATCATTGCGTCAGCGAGTTCTGCATCCTTCTCAATATTCAGCGCGGCAATCAAGTAGTATACTATGGAGTCGTAGGGGTTTCCAGCTTCCTTCTCCCATGCCGCTTTGAACTTCTTGAAATCAGTAATCATTCCCTTGGTGACATTCTTAGCCATTGCAGTTCACTGCCCCGTCGTGACTATTGCAGAAGAAAAGCATTAGGGTGATGTGACTTCTGACCAGACCCTCTTGAACCACGATAGCACCGCGTTGTTGGTTTCAGCGACAGACTCGGGTGTGGAAAGGGTATGATCAGCTCCTCCCACCACGACGAGTTCTTTGGGCTGTCCTGCGAGGTCGTATAGACGCTTCACACCTTCCAATGGAATGCCCTTGTCAGCGGCTCCAGTCGTCATGAACAAAGGCCTCGGCGAAATCCTTCCGATATCATTGATCGGATTGTAAGACTTGGCGTCTTCAACCATGCTCGTGAGGATAATCTCTCGAGTTGACGCGTCCGCAAGGCCATGAAACTCATCTGGTGAAGTTTCTAGGATGTATTGCACTGCTGGAGGAATCATCGGCGATTTGGCAAACCATAGGGTATCAAACACAGGTGCGCGGATACAGACAGCACTTATTCGGGGATCCCTAGCTGCGGAACACACAGCCACTGCTCCGCCATAGCTGGCACCATACACACCCACCCAATCGTCAACAGTCATTTCGGACTCAAGCAGATGAGCCACTGCATTCTTCGCGTCCTCTATCTCTCCAGCAAGACTGAACAGTCCCTCACTTCGTCGAAAGCCCCGGAAATCGAAAGTCAAGACGACATAACCAGACTCTGCGAGTTTCGTGGCAACACCACTCACCTGATCGCTCGAACCTGGTAGACCATGGAACTTGCATATACCTGGGAATGGACCTTCGCCTTCAGGGATCACGAAATCGCCCTTGATTCTCTCGCCGCCTGAAAGAAGCTCTGTTGGCACGACTTGAATCGAGGGCATGGGATGCCCGCGAATCGGTTTCTTATAGTTTCATCTTCAAGCCAACTTGAGAAGCTATTCGGCGCTCAGAATCCGTAAATGAGACCCAATCCAAGGATTATCGCGATGGCCATCAGCACGATTGTGAAGAGCGAAAGCAATCTGTGCAGAAGGAGATACCTTTCACGGGTTAGACCCAAACGGGCTCTGCCGTATCCTGTTGTTGCTGTTATGACTGCCAAAACAAGCGAAGCAGCACCTACCCAAGTATGTGGATAGAAGAAGTGAACGCCTCCACCAAGTGAAACCATATAGAACGCCACTGCAAAACCGCCGACTCCTACTGCTGCACCGAGAGTTGCGACTGCGCGATGGACACGCAACCACCATCTTCGCTGCCTCATGAACCTAGCAATCACAACAGCTAGGATGAAGAGAACGATTGCCGTTGTCATGGTACCCGCATGGACCTGCCATAGCTCAATCTGCATTTTATTGCTCTACCTCCTTCGGTGTTTGCCAGACTACCTTCTTCTAACAACTCTGACTACGACCATTACTACTCCGAGAACGATGACTATTCCTGCAATGAGTGCCGACGTTGTGATGAAATCAAGTTCTCCGTTTGTTGTGCCACCGTTGGTTGTCGTAGTTGTAGTTCCTGTACCTGTGGGCTCAGACAATGTAATTGTACTCTCCCTGGCGCCTCCGAGAACACACTCAACCCAAACCCTCAGAACATCACCGTCAGTCGCAGGAACTATGAAGGTATCACTTGCAGTCGAGCTACTCTCTTGACTGGTATAGAGTGATGAAGTGAACTTGACATCGTTCTTGAATACGGTAATGTTCTCGATGTAGTGTGTATTGGGATCTGCTACAGAATGTGAGATTGTCACCGTGAGCTCCTGTGAATTCCAATCATAAAGGAGGGTCATGTTCGAGGGCGCATGGGCGGCCACGGGTACTGGAGCAAATGTGGCTACGAAAAACACTACGAGCGCAGTACATAGGAAAGCTCTCGTGATTGAGAATCCTCTACTCATTCTTTCAATCCTCACTGATTGCGTGTTTCGTTCTGGGAAATAAGAGTCTTTAGAAATGGAGGAAAGGCGGGAAAGAAGCTTCCAGGCCTAGAACGGATTCACTTGCTGGGACCTCAGACATCCTCGTTAGTTACCTATATCTGGATTCGATTACATAGCGACTGAAACAAAGGTGCGTGTTTTTCTGATAAGGCCGATTGACGCGGGCAGTTTCCCCTTGGACTCGGATCTGAAACGGTACAAAAAGGGGGCTGCGGACATTGAGAAGAATCAGTCCTCGCAGACTAAGGACGCCCTATACTTCATAGAGGAACATAACAAGACGTTTCGAAGGAAAGCAATTGCGATGGGGCCACAATCTGCAGTGGTGGCCTATGCACAGTGCAGAGGAATGATAGACCAGTTCCTTGAACCAGTGTTCAGGAGTGTACTCGGCCTCAACGAGGTGGGAAAGGAGAGCATCGTATCTGAAAGTAGAGCGCAGCAAGTGGCTGCGATGATTGCACAAGGGGAAGCAAAGATGTCCGCATCGGATGCCTCGATGCCCGAGATACTGGCACTTGAAAGAGATGTGAAAACACTCTGCGAGGATCTGGAAACGGACGTTCTTCATTACAAGGCATGCATCACAGGTCCGCTAGAACTAACTCTCAACTTCCAGAGGCTACTGAGTTTCCCGAGGGTCTACGATAGTACTCTTGTCGAGTTCTTCACAAGTGTTGTGAAGGCATTCGTGGAGAAGTCTAGGAAGAACACCAAGCATCTGAGGTCAGAAGTAATCTCCATAGACGAGCCATCCATCGGACTTGAGGGACTTGCCGACTTCTTCTCTGACACAGGCACTGATTCAAACCTAACTCACCTTCAAACATGCTGGAATCGAATCTATGATGCTGTGCCTTCGGATTCATTCCGGGGGCTTCACCTGCACACTTCACCATTCGAACAACTATTCAACTCCAAGTGGAATCTCCTTGAAGCTCACGTCGGAGTCTTCGTCAAGAGTGACTGGCTTGAGCATTATGACAAGTTCGTCCGTGCAGCCATTATGAGAACTGACGGGCCCGATATCCCAAGGGGAGCTGACCTCAAGGCGGCCTGGGAGAGAGTCAGATCAGGCGACTACGAGCAGTATCTGGAAAGGCCAGAAGATATGACGACCGCACTAAGGAGATGTATTGAAAGGTATGGCGTTGAACGCGTTCCCTTTGCAGGTCCTGAATGTGGTCTTGGTTCATGGGATTGGCCGTACGGCGACGTGATGGCGATCCGCAATCTGGAAACTGTCAACAAGTGCGTAGACGAATTCGATTCTAGTTCTTCGTGACTACAATTCAGTGACTTCTAGAGGGGTCTTCGCGAGAACCTCACACCCCGACTCTGTAATGACAATGGGCGACTCATACCGGAAGCCAATCTCCTCTTCGGGGACCATGAATTGCATGGCACATATCACAACTTGACCAGGCCCATACGCGTGATCAGGGTCAGTCCAGTAGGGCATTGGTCCAGTGTTCATTCCGATTCTCCACTCGTCTCCCATGACTCCGATACCATGTTCAAAACCGGGCACAAGGTACTGAGCTATTCCCTTGGAGTCTGCCCAGTCCATCATATCGTCGGCCATCTTTCCGGGTGTCATGCCGGGTCGATACATGTCGATTACCCGAGTGATAGTTTCGATGAAGTAATCTGCAAGCTCCCTCTGCCTCTTTGAAACTGGAGAGAGGAGGTAGTTGTGAGAATGGTCTCCAAGACCTAGCTTGAACATTGCGTGCAAATCCACCATCAAAGGCTCGCCGGGTTGCGTCTTTCGACGCGTGGCTGGAGTGCATGCACCCATTGGGTATCCTGTACGGTATCCTGAGGCAATCTCATTGCCAGCGGTGAAGCTCCATGCCCACTCACTTCCAGCCTTCCTCATGGCAGCCTCTGCAATCCCCGCAATCTCCGTTTCTGTCATTCCAATCTCGAACTGGTCTAAGACTGCCTTGTGACCATCGTCGACGATGTCGGAGGCCTTTCGAAATCTATTGATGACTCCTGGAGCCTTTATGATTGAGAGTTCATCAATGATGTCAATTGCGTTCACAAACTCTGCATTGGGAAGTCCCCTAGTTATCATTGCGTACTCTTCAGTTGTGAGGTTCCCTTCAGGTAGATAGCATGACATGCCCAACTCTACACCAATCTTTCCGGAGCCTGAAGGCGGAAGCGTTTCTGACAGGGCATCAACGAGCACGTCCATCTGATGGCCACCTCCAAGAGGACCGAAACCCCGAACATCGTCAAGCCAGCTGTCATCACGAACACGCTCAGCATCTATGATGAAGGTGTAAATGGTTGGGTCACCCGATTGAGGAATCATAATGAATGATCGCCAAGGACAAAAGACATCTCCGACGTAGCTGATGGTCCGAAGCCGAGAACCCAAATATGCCGAGAGACCCCATTCCTGCATCGTATCCTGCACTCGTTTCAACCGCCCCTTGTGGTCAATGGTGTAGTCGTATTCCGCCATTAGACACACCTCAGTAGTCGGTTGGGACAGTGGCAATGATCTTGTTCAGCTTGTCAACAACACTAGATAACCGAAGGGCCTTGACCATGTTCCCCTTGAGTTTGATCTTGTTTCTCATGAGAGCACTTCTTGCTCCCAATTCCGCCCTCGAGATTTTGGCAAAGGTGTCGTACTCTCCGATAATTCTGAATTCGGCCTCCCTTGATGCAACCTCATCGTCAGAGGTGCCTACCAGTGCCTCCGCAAGAAGACCGTTTTCGAACCGAAAATACATGTGCCGAGTAGTTCCATCGGGGCAGTTCTCGACTATGTTCACCATGGACGAAGACACATGCTTCATCTCTTCAGCCGTAAGACTAGCCTTCACGCGCTTGATGACTTCGTCAATCCATTCCTTTGATAGATACTGAAGTTTGACATCTTCTCCAGACATTCCCGATTCTCCACAGCAAATGCTGCAAGGAAAGGATGGAAACAGCGATACATATACATTGTTGGAGATGGTCAGCGGAATCACACTGTTGTGGGTTCAGAAGTTGGGATGTGATAAGCCGTGAGCGACGACTTTACCTTCAGAGTCTTGTTTGCCGCATCCTATGCCGTGTTTGCCCTTGTCCGAGGATACTACAATCAGAAGTCAAGGAGGGGAGCTCCAATGCGTTCTCGAGAAGAAAGATTCGAGGCAATCACTCGGCAGGGGAAGTTCAGTGGCTTCTTCTTCCTGGCTCTCTTCTGGTTTTTTGTTATAGTCGTCGCCCTCTATCTATTGGACTCTCCATGGATAGCATGGTCCTATTTTGTGATTCCAGTCTGGGTAAGGTGGATGGGGTTTGGGTTCGGGCTTGTCGCAGTGCCTTTGGTCTGGTGGGCCCACAGAACACTTGGAGAATCCTTCTCATATGCTTTGGAGGTAAAGGATGAACAAAGACTTGTCACTTCTGGACCATATGCCAAAGTACGACACCCCGTCTACACATCGCACATTGTGTTCAACATAGGAATGGTGTTTGTAGCGTCCAACTGGATTCTTCTGATCATCTGGGTGTTGGGAATACCTTTCACCTATCACCGCATGTTTCAGGAAGAGAAGATGATGATTGACGAGTTCGGTGATGTGTATATCGAATACATGAGAAGAACTGGCCGGCTAATCCCGAGAACCTCTGGTTCAGACTCCTAGTGGAAGCGTGGACATAGGAATTCCATGTTTCTCCAGTATCTCTCTCATGGTAGAATCCAGTTGAGCTGCACGGTCGTCGGACAATGGCTTCGCTCTGTGGTCATCAAGGATTTTCGCAACCTGTTCTCTAGCTAGACTCGCAGAGTCCCTTGCCCCCTCCTGCATCCACTTCTCTCGAGAGAGTCTGGAGATAACTTCGGACGGGATTGCATGTTCCTTCGTCAGATTGTCACGTGTGTGTTGCTTGCTCAGGTATTGACCCCCGGGTCCAACAGAGTCAACCAAGTCCAACAAAGCTGACAGGTCTTCTATAGAGATACCTTCGACGAGTCGATACGCAGCCCGGCAGACTTCGTTGTCAAGAACTAGCTTCTCCAACGACTGGCAGTTTATGCTTGCCAACATCCCAGGTCCAGAGATGATGTTGATGCCTGCCATAGCACCAAGAACAAGACCAACGGCTGATTCGTAACCACTCTGAGCGTCCACTGTCATAGAGTCAGACACCCCTAGATATGCTTGGGTGGGCATTCCGTAGAATCTCCCCATCTCAGCAGAGGCACATGCCACGATTGCAGCCTCAGGAGCTCCTATTCGGCTCGTTCCATGTCTTTGGTCAAGAACCGATGTCGCGCTCCCGTAGATGAGAGAGCAGCCGGAGTTTGTCAGCTGTGCAATCACGATTCCGCTGAGTACCTCTGCATTTGCCTGAACTAAGGTACCGCCCAGTGTGATAGGGCTGGTTGCACCCATCAACGGAGCTGGTACAATTGCTGCAGGGAGTCCGTAGGCTGAGCAATCAATTAGGTTCTGAGTGGAAACATCCCCCCATATCAGGACGGAAAGGGGACAGCAGTCGAAGACGGCTCTGGGTTTGTTTGCCAGCTGTCTGTCACCCCCTGCGACCGATGCGAGCAGCTTTCTCATCTCCAGGAGTCCTTCTTTCGTGAACGCCCCTGTGATGACGGGCTTGCGCGACTCTTTCAGGATGATATAGAGTCTGTAGAGGTCAGATATCGAAACAGGCACATCCGAGGGAACCATTGCTGTGCTCTGTGCCTCAATGCAATCTAGACCATCAACAACCTTGACGAAGCGGACGAGGTCATCAGAAGTGGCCTTCCGAATCTGCCCGGTTTCTCCATCTCGAAAGTAGATGGATGATGAAGCAGGGTTGAAGAGGACTCTGTTTTCACCAACTTCGTATCTATTCTTCCCATTTTGTGAGTAGAGCACAACTGAGCTCGGGACCTTCTTGAGCATCTCCTCAACGAGACTGGACGGGATTTGGACACGGCCAGACGATGCAGTGGCACCATTCGCACAAAGAAGCTTCACTGCGGACTCGTTCTGGACCGAAACACCGGTGTTTTCTAGCACCTCCAAGGACGCGGTATGTACTGCTTCCGAATCGGACCGAGAAAGGAAATTGACCTTGGTCATAGAGGGAAATCCTCCAACCTCACTTCCACTCAATCATGCCCCTCACGGTGTGAAGCGCCGGAGGCATATCCTTCGTCTTGTGGTCGGATGAGGCGACAAGTGTAACATCGCCGTCAAATGTCATTTTCTTGATGTTGGAGCAGGAGAAAAGCGGAGACAAGTCAACGACTGAGATTTCGTTAAGCTTCAAAGACAGCTGTCTGAGCTTCTTGCATTTGCCCAATGGACTTAGGTCGAGAGACTCCAGTTTGTTCTCGTAGAGATGGAGCGTTTGAAAATCAGGACACTTTCCAAGAGGACTGAGGTCTATCTGCTTCAAACGGTTGAACGACAGGTCTAGGTACATCAGACTTGTACAACCACCAAGTGGCTGGAGATCAACCTGTTCAAGCATGTTGCCATTGAGTGACAACTCCAGAAGACTGGAGTTCTCACTCAGCGGTGAGAGGTCAATCATGCCGAGTTCATTCCCGGCGAGGGTGAGTACTTCCATGTTGTCCAACGGGCGGAGGGGAGATAGGTCAGTCGTGAATATCCTCCTGTCACTTAGGTCAACCTGAGTTGTCGTAGATTCAAAGCGCTCTACTACTTTCCCGCCACTCTTCGTTTCGCTCCAGACCGTTATCTCTTCCACAGAGTTCACGCAGCCTTACTACCGGGAGGTACATCCTGAACCTCGACCGGAATCCACTGGCCCGGCTCACCTAGCTTCTCTACTGCGAGTATCATTCCATGGCTCTCAATTCCACCAATCTTCTTAGGTTCTAGGTTAACCAAGAAGAGTGCAGTCAGTCCCTCAAGCTCTTCAGGCTTGTAGAGATGTCCCAGCCCTGTCGCCATCGTTCTTGTTTCAATCCCGATGTCTACTGTGATCTTCAGCAGACGGTCCTTCTTAGGGACTCTCTCACAATTGACAATCTTACCAGTTCTAAGATCAATCCTCTGGAATTCGTCAAATGTGATATTGTCCTTCACTGGGTCGTGTTCTGTCACTTCTTTCTCCTCCTCTGTTTCACCTTTCTGAGCTGCCTCTGCAGCCTTAATCCTGTTGTACGTGTGTTCCTTCAACTCCGCTAAAAGCTCATCGTCAATCTTTGATATCACTGGAACAGGGTCTCCGAGCTTCAGCCCCACTTTGAGTGGGTCAAGAGCTTCGTCTAGAGGTGCCTCGTGTACGTTCGATTCCAAGCCAAGTTGCTTCCACACTGTCTCTGCTGCTGATGGAAGGATAGGATCGATGAGCACAGCCAAGGCCTTCGTGAGAGAAAGTGCGTTATAAAGAACCTCACCGCATTTTGACTTGTCTTCCTTCACCAGCGCCCATGGCTTGTTAGCTTGGAAGTATTCGTTGCCTGCGGTTGCAAGACCTAAGACAGCATCTGCAACCTTCTTCAGCTCGTACTCATTCACTCCGTCAATCACTGCTTCTATGGTGCCTTCAATGGTCTTCTTCAGCCCTGAATCCAGAGTCCCCTCAGGAACCTTTCCGTAGTGCTTCTTCGTGAAGTGAAGTCCTCTGTAGAAGAAGTTGCCTAGCGTTGCCACTAATTCGTTGTTCACTTTGTCTGCAAATGAGGTCCAGGCGAAGTCAAGATCCTTAGTGTGAGAAGTGTAACTCACCATGTAGTACCTCAGGT
>JBHLPB010000199.1:0-4750 GCA_048939905.1 Promethearchaeota archaeon | reverse complement strand
GGGATTTCCACATCTCCCGCTTTCCCAAGTGCTCTTAGCACAGCGATCGGATATTCCAAAATGGCATTCGTGGAGATCGAGTTAACGGCTTTCATTCGTCGTCTTGGCTATCGAGCCGTTCCGTGTGGAAATGACATTGCATTGAGCGTACCACTGGCTATCGATGCTGGCCTCGGGCAATACGGACGACATGGACTTCTCATCACCAAGGAATACGGACCTCGCGTTCGAATAGCCAAGGTCCTTACTGACATGCCACTCCTACCTGATCGCCCAGATACCGGCTTCTGCGATGCCGTTGTTCGCTTCTGTGAAACCTGTGAGAAGTGTGCAAATCATTGTCCCTCCCAGTCAATACCAAACGGCGTGCCCCAGACTTGGAACGGAGAAACGCGGTCCAACAACCCAGGGGTCAAGAAGTGGTATGTCAACCCGGAAACCTGCTATGGTTTCTGGATGGAGAACGGCAGTGACTGTTCTAACTGCATCCGATCTTGTCCGTACAACAAGCGGGACGGACTACTCCATAGGAGTGTGTTGTGGGTAGTGCGTCATCTCCCTTTGATGAATCGCCTCGTTCTCTTGTTCGATGACATCATGGGTTTTGGACAGCAGAAGGCGCCCGGTACACTCTGGAGAAAGTTCAGCTAGACCCTACCCTATAACCCGGTGATGGCTCTTTCAGCCTAACTAGTCTTATAATACAATGTCCTTTAATTTCCAAGTCCTAAGATAGCCTGGCCTGAAAGACTGGAGTCCAGATTCTGATGAGCAAGCGTGCATCGAGAAAGAGCGCGACAGGAGCTCGCGAATTCCAGACTTTCTCAGAGAAACTCCCACTTGCAGTTCTGGAGTCCAAAATGGACTACAGTATAACATACATGAACAGCTATGCGATGAATCTCCTCGGCCTTCCTGATAAGAACGCAGTGCGTGCCGTTTCGCTCGACTCACTGGTGATTCCCGAGCATTGGAAGCGTTTTCTGGAGGCAGCTGCTGCTCTGTCAAAACCCAACGAGCACAAGGTTGTTTCTGTCGGTTTACAGCCCAAGTCGGGTGAAAGAATAGATGCTGACCTTCGCGTGCTTCTGCATGGAAGGGGGAAGTCACAACGACTCCGGATATTCGCTACCGACGTGAGCTTAGCTAGTACCTTCAGTCCCAGACTCTTTTTCAACGATGCAATCCTACGGGCAATCATTGACAACTCTCATGATGCCATTGCAATTGTGGGCGATGACTACAAGATAGAGTACGTGAATAACAAGATACCGCTCCTAGTCGGTGGAACGAAGGAGGACTTCATTGGACTTGACTTCAGAAAGTTCATCGAAGAGGATGTGGCTAACTTCGCAGCTGATGCGTACACGAAGAGAAGGAATGGCCAATCTGTTCCTGATGCATACCCCCTGGAATTCAAGACACTCGACGGCACTCCCATTGTAGTCGAGGCGCGTGCATCTGTCGTCAACGGCGCTGACGGTTCGAGGAAGACCGTTGTACATGTCCTTGACATTACACAGAGGCGACGGGACCAGACAGCGCTTATAGAAACCGAGCAGCGGTACCGAACACTTGTGGAATCTATGAACGATGGTCTGGCAATTGACGATCCGGAAGGGAGAGTCGTCTATGCCAATGACGCGTTCTGTGAGATGTTGGATAGGCCACTAGATGAAGTAGTCGGTCAGTCGTGGTTCCATTTCACGAAAGACAAGGACCAAGACTGGGTTCAAGACAAGGTTGAGGAACGGAGAAGCGGAAAGACGGCACGTTATGAGCTTGAATGGGTCAAGAAGAATGGTGAGATTGTGCCAAGCATCATATCCGCCACGCCTCTTGAAGACCAAAAGGGCAACTTTCTTGGAACCTTCGCAGTCATAACCGAGATTTCGGCACAGAAGGAAGCCGAAGATACAATTCAGTTCTATTTGGATCTTCTGACCCACGACATTGCCAACCAACTCCAAGTAATGATAACGGCAACTGGTCTCCTGGATACAGAGCTTCCCGAGTCATACTCGGAGGAGGCCCAGACTGATATCCTGGAGGCCATAGAGAGATGCAACCGGCTCATCACAAAGGTCAAACGTGCTGGCCAGTTCAGAAGGCTTCCTACGACACGTGTGGACCTGACTAGTGTCTTGGAGGAGAAGGTGAAGGTACTTGTCAAGGTCTATGGTGCCACGGTCTTCGTCGAGGATATAGAACCGTCCGTCCATGTGAGGGCCGACGCACTTCTAGGAGAGCTTCTGTGGAATCTGCTCGAGAACGCAGTTCGTCACAATCCTAGAGAAACACCCCGAGTTTGGGTGTCGGGTAGCCGAGAGGATACAATGTACAAACTCTCCATCTCAGACGATGGTCCGGGTATAAGCAGTGCTCGTAAGAAGACCATATTCAGCAGGAGAGGCCATTCTGGAGGTGTTGGCCTCACACTGGTTTCACAAATGGCACGGAAGTATGGGGGCGCCATAGAAGTAATGGATCGTGTGAAAGGAAAGCCAAGTCACGGTTCCAAATTCATTCTCACGCTGCAAGAGGTCGACGAATAGACAAGTCCCTATTTCGTTACTCGCGCAATTCGCTCATACAGTGACTCGAAGAAGTCTTTCTTCTTGATTCTCTTGTTTACTTCGAAGAAGCTTGTGCTGATTCGATACAGTTTCCTCTTCAGTTTCTGGTATTCCTGAAGCTTGCCACGCTCTACGTTCCTTTCAAACACGTTGGCAACAGCCTCAGGGAAGTTGTCTATATACTGACACTGTCTTAGCTGAATGTGAAAAAGAGTACTCCTCAAAATCGTATCCTTGTTGATACTTCGAATTGCCATTGCGTGGTCCCCTCTGAGGCAAGTCCGAACTTGTCTTTAAGCGTTGTAGTAAGGCTATTCGAATATATTCATCTATATCTGGGTAATTGCCTGGGTAGTACAGAGAGCACTATGGTGACAAGGAGTGAGCAGAGAGAAACTCGCCGTACAGTTGGACATTTAAGCTCTTGACCTTACGATACGCCTGAGGTAGACACGACGCTATGCGACTTGCATCAGTGATTGACATTAGCCTTGTAGATGTCCCTGGTATACCAGTCACTGTGATATTCACTGGGGGCTGCAACTTCGACTGTCCCTATTGTCAGAATGCCGAGCTGATTTCGTCTGAGTCAGGAACCGAGGTTACAGTTGAGGAGGTTGCCGAGAAAGCACGAGGCCATCTTACTGATGGCTACTGCATCACGGGTGGCGAACCAACGATTCACAAGGACTTGCCGGACCTACTTAGACTCCTCAGAACGGATGGAAACTGTCATATCAACCTCAACACACAGGGTTCTGTCCCATCCATACTCGAGAGATGCCTTCCTTACCTTGACTCAGTCTGGTTTGACATCAAGACAAAACCAGATCGATATCAGATCATTGCGAGAACTAGTGGCAATCCTTGGACAAAGGTGCTGCAAAGCGCCAGGTTACTGATGGCTTCTGATGTCGCTTTCTGGCCTAGGACCACATATGCTGGAGAGCTGATGACATCTGACGAGATTCTTGGAGTCACTCAAGTTCTGAAAGAGATTGGTTTCCAGGGTGAGTATGTCGTACAGAACTATGTTCAGTCATCTGGTGTGAGGGACTATGAGGCTGCGAACCTGACTGTTCCTCAGAAAGAAGATCTCGACGCAGTCTTCGGTCTGCTGCCTGACGGAATCAGAATGCGTCTTGAGTGGCGATGACGCTTCGAGAGCATCCCCTCATAAACAAACACACAGACAAGCTTTTAAACGTCGCACTATTGACGTTTGTTTGAGCCTTTCCAGTAATGGGCCTAAAATTCGACTGGAGCGTTATCAAAGCATGTTTCCGTCACAGAGCATGGGTTATGACCGAGCAATCACAGTATTCAGCCCCGAGGGGCGGCTCTATCAAGTTGAGTACGCGACCGAGGCTGTTCGCCATGGACCACTCGCTGTTGGAGTCAAAGCCGTAGATGGTGTGGTGCTTGCTGGTGAGAAGCGATCACCTCATACCCTTGTGGACCTAGACACATTGAGGAAGATACTGCTGATTGATGACCACATCGGTACCGCAATCGCTGGCCTTCATGCTGACGCAAGGAAGCTGATAGATGAAGCTCGGTTAAGGGCCCAGATCAATAGGCTCAGTTATGATGAGCCAATCTCCATCCAGTCTTTGGTCGTGAACATATGCGACATCAAGCAGGCGTACACCCAAGCTGGAGGATACAGGCCATTTGGAGTTTCCTTGCTTGTCGGTGGAATTGACCACGACGGCCCTCAGTTGTTCACCACTGACCCCTCAGGCTCATTCTGGGGCTGGAAGGCCACAGCCATCGGGAAAGAGTCTGATGTTGTTCGTGACTTCTTCAAAGAGAACTACGACGACAAGATGGACATCGAAGCTGCATTGAAGTTCGCAATGGAAGGACTACTGAGGAACGGTGACGATTCTGAAGAAGACCTCCAGGAGAAGGCCAAGTCGATAGAGATTGGCAGAATCGACACTACTGACAAGACGTTCAAGATCCTCTCCAACGAAGAAGTTGAGGAGGTTCTTGCAGCCAAATAGCAAGAGCGCCTGGTCAGGTATTGGCCAATTGCTTTCGAGCATCTAGAATCGTTTGGTGTGCTATCTCTTAGATTGTTCGACTAGCTTATTGACTATCAGTCCAGCAATGTCTTCTCCCGTGACACGTGAGAGTGCGCTCCAAGAAGGAGCGGCATTGGCCTCGAT
>JBHLPB010000198.1:0-4752 GCA_048939905.1 Promethearchaeota archaeon | reverse complement strand
GTACTCAAACACGGACCTTCCTCCACGTTGATGACACTGTGAGAGCAACCTGTCTTGCCGGAGATATCGCTGCCGCAGCTGGAGTGACCATGAACATCTGTGGCGAAGAGTCTGTTTCCATTAACACGATAGCTGAGCAAGTACTCAAGTCTGTCCAGGACACAAAGTCGGAGATAGTGCACGTACCCGCAAGAGTCGGAGATGTCAAACATAGTCTGGGAACAATGGCCAAAGCTCACAACGTGCTTGGTTTCACTCCAAGTGTTTCATTGGAATCTGGACTATCCAATACGGTCGAATGGTACAGGAGTCTCCTATAATCATAGACCAACAGCTTCACGTTACTGTGAGTATGAGACTGACTGTGTCGACAGCTCCTTCCTCCGTCTTCAGGATCAACTGCACCAGATACTGAGCAACAACTAACCCTGAAGGTAGATAGACTGTAACAAGTGGTGAGGTGCCATATAGGTCACCTGGTCCAACTGTTCCTACGCTGAGTGTGAAAGTAGTGTTGGTGGGATTCTCGACAGGAATAACATCTCCACCATGCCAATTCACTGAGAAGTTGCCAGCATTGACAACTATCTCAAGTGTTAGATCATGACTCACGTTGTCGTTATTCCTAAGGAGCGTAACGAGGCTAGAGGGGTCACCCGTTTCAACTGTCACCGGACTGAATACGGAGCTCTCAAACCCGACCTCGCCACTACCAACGGTTGTCTGGTTAAGGAGGCCAAACATCTCATAGTATGCTTCTACAACATTGCTGCCTAGGGCGACCCTCTCTCCTGTTTCAGCATCCACCAACCCGACTCCGCCAAGCTTCTCAATCACTATGTTCTGCACTGAGGTTTCTACCTTGAGGAATACGGGGACAACGAAGAACAGATCACCACCAAGATGGTAGAGCAGTCTATTACCGTATCTGTGCGCACCCCAAAGCTTCAGCTGAGTCCGCACTGCATCGTTGGTTTCGAATGCTTGGACAGCGGCAGATGGGCCTAACAAGGTAGAGAAGCCCAGTTCACCTGCCTTGTAGAATCTTAAGACGCCGAAGTCCTTGTCACCACACCCCATGACGTAGATTCCTGCGAGATTACGTCCGGGTGCATTCCTGAACTCGCTGTTGTGCATAGCTACGAATCGTTCCTCGCCCCCAATCCGCATGATAATGTATCGAGTATCAGAATCTTCTGGGGTTTCATGGAAGTCGTATTGACCTTGCCACACATAGCCGTCTGTGACATGGTAGACGTATGCGACATCCAGCTGACGTTCATACAAGTCCTCGGGCCACTTCATCTGAGACTGGAGCCATGCAGGTGCCTCAACCCAGTCGTAGTAGGTCATGTACGTGTTGTCTAGGAAGAAGTCGCCTCCTGCATCGGGAGATCGGTAGAAGCTTAGAACCCCTGTTTCTATGTCTACAAGGACCACTCCGATGAACCGCATGTAGTGTTCGTGGGCATAGCCTGTCGCCAATGGATAATCCACAAACACCGAGACTGCATAGCTCAATCCACCGTTCGGTGCGACGACGATGTAAGGATCTGTATCGACCCGAAGCCCTTGAAGCATGATTGATTGAACCCTTGAAACTACGTCCCTTTGAACAAGCATGTCAATCTCTCGACCGAGAAATGACCAAGCATCAGGACCCATCGTCAGCATGTAGAAGAATGACTCGAAGCCGCTGAGTGTGTAGTCAGCGGTTCCCGTGAATGTGGCATTGCCGACCTCGTTGAATCCAGGTACGTCCACGAATACAACATCTTGGAACCCTCTTCCCTCTCCATAGTATGTGTTGACAGCACTGCTTCGATTGAGTAGAGCAATAAGGTTGTCACCCTCTACGATGTCCCCGCTGTATGCATCTAGTACTACCATTCCTTCCGTATGTGTGTAGATCAAGTGTTGGCTGATGAAGCTGGCAGTGATAATCTCAACATCGAACGTAAGCGGGGCTATCCAATACTCGTGGCCTTTCAAGTAGACTATGTCAGAATCTGCAAGTTGCATCCAGTTGGTCCCTATTTGATTCTTCATCCTCAGATAACTTGCATCTTGATCCCATTGACGAACAGTCGTGAGTGATTCTACTTCGCCTTCAGGAGTAGCATTCACAGTCAAGTCACCAAGAGTCTGGGTCTTCATATCACTGATTCCTGCGGCCCAAGTTGTTATTTCAATCTCCTTTCGAGTTTCATACTCGAACTTCCACTCGAGATACCTGTCGCCTTCCATTTGAACCCCGTAGTATACTGCCTGGACTAGAGGCAGCATCAAGACAACAGCTATTAGAAGTACGGCGACTGCCCCAAACCTCCGTTGCTCCCCAAATACCGGAAGCAGCCGCTCTAACTTCAATCGTCGGAGTTCATTGCCTATGTGTGCCCGGTCTTCCATTAGGAGCGTGACCCTTCTCTTGTAGTCCTGAGCATTGATTGAGCCTGATTCATATTCCTGTCTAAGTGACATCAGCTCGCCCTGTAGCCGTGCCAAGTCCTCCTCAAGCTGTATTATCTTGCTCCGGAGCCTTTGTTGAACGTCGCCGGACCGGACTCTCATGAACATGAATAGTAGTGCACCGATGAATGAGGCGCCTAGTGCCACGATGATGGCTACATATGACATCCATGTGCCAGCATTCACCGTCCACATTGGGACGCTGAGAATCTCCAGTATGAGCGCAAGAGAAACCACAAACAAACCCTTGGAGATAACCACGAACATATCGCGACTAGCAGTCATTAGGTCAGTGACCACGCTTAGTGCAATACGGCCAGCAGTGAAGAGCAGGAACGTGGAGACAAGACCCATGTACAGTTGGTAGGCTTCCATGGCAGGGACAATGCTGGCAATGGAACTAGCAGATGTTCCAGGGTTGAATGGTAATGCAAACAGCGTGACCAGTTCGCTGGACGAGATTGAGATTGACCCATCGCCCATCAACATCATTAGAAACGCGACATTCTGGCCTGTGATTGAATAGCCACCAGTAGCTACGTAGTAGATGAAAAGGCCTCCGAACTGCAGGACTCTCCAGGCAATAGCAGATCGAAGTTCCAATCGCCTGGGAATCGCTCCAGTCTGGGCAAGCCCGGATAGGAAAGACAGGAAGGTTGAGCGCTGTGGCAGAGTTATCATGCTCAGAATTGTCAACAGAATTGAGGCGGTGAAGATATTGTTCTTGAGGGTCCATGTGGCCCAGAAGTCAAGCCCTCCCGCCTTTGTGTGGTAGGTCGATTGGTAGATGATTTGACCCAAGGCCCACCCATAGGCAGTTCCAAGAACGGTTGCAATGACTGCTCCCAGGATTACCACTACAATGAGGACTCGTCCGAGTTTCATTTGGCCTGTACCTCTCTCTTGCGTCAAATCAAGTAATGAGGCGCATATAGGCGTATGGATATCTGAGATAGAATGGTCAGATTAGGAAGCAATATCAGTCAGGATAGTTGCACAGTCGCTATGGCGCGACCGCTGTGGTTTGTCCAGCTTCTTAAGAAGACGTTTCCCAACGTCCGCAGCATAGCAAGAATGACGAACATTCCGATTATAGGAAGAGTAATCGACAAAATGCTCTTCGAAGATGACAACATAATCTATTTGCCTAAGGACAGCGTGGTAATAGAGATAGACAAGAATCTGGATTCGCCTCAAGAGATGGTCTTGCCATCCCAGATTGTAAAGCATTTCATTGACAAGGCAAGCTTTCACTGGATAATGGACTTCTGCATCTGTCGAGACTCCAGCGACTGTCAAGACTACCCCAAGGAAATCGGTTGTCTCTTTCTCGGTGAAGCAGCAAAGCGGATCAACCCAAATCTAGGTAGACAGGTCACGAAAGCAGAGGCACATGAATACGTCAGAAAGGCAAGCGACTCCGGGCTGGTCCATCTGATTGGACGCAACAAGCTGGATGCAATGTGGCTGGACGCGTTTCCCGGGGATAGACTCCTGACAGTATGTAACTGCTGTCCGTGTTGCTGTCTCTGGAGAACAATTCAGGACTTGCATCCAGATATTGCCAAGAAAATCACAAGAATGAAGGGCGTGCAAGTCGAAGTGACTGAGGACTGCGTTGGATGTGGGACTTGCACTGAGAGTGTGTGTTTTGTCAACGCAATAAGGTTGGTCAACAATCGTGCTGTGATTAGTGATGATTGCAGAGGTTGTGGACGATGCCTTGAGGTATGTCCTAATGGTGCAATCAGGTTGTCAATTGATGATGTCGATTACTTCCAGGAATCGGTGAAACGAGTTTCAAAAGCCGTAGACGTCACTTAGTGCGAAGATGTAAGAGATGTACTAGTACGGTAGACCCTGTTCAGTAACCTTTTTGAGTAATCACAGTGGGCCACGAATGTCGCGCAACCAGTGACTACAACAATCTGAGGGTTCCACGTTGACTACAAAGGTCGTTGTCATCGGAATGGGTTATGTTGGCATCCCTGCTGCTGCCTTAATAGCAGAGGTTGATGAATACGAGGTCATTGGTCTTCAGAGAAGATCAAAGCGATCCGGTTGGAAAATTGATGTCCTGAACAGTGGTAAGTCGCCCTTCGAAGGTGATGAGCCAGGTCTTGATGAGTTGATAGCGAGAGTCGTAGCAAAGGGCACATTCAGTGCGACCGATGATATTGAGGTTCTTCGTGACGCAGACATCATTCTAATCGATGTGCAAACTCCAACCGACGCACAGAACATGCCCAGATATGATTCTCTGAGAGAGGTAAGTGGCAACAT
>JBHLPB010000012.1:0-19362 GCA_048939905.1 Promethearchaeota archaeon | reverse complement strand
TTGTGATCCCACCGCGACGTAGACTGCATCAAAGTCCTTCCGAAGCTGGTCAAGAGTGATGTCTGTCCCAATCCTCGTGTTCGTCTTCAGTGTCATTCCGTGTCCTAGCACCCACTCGATGTCCTGCATGGCGACATCGCTTGAGATGCGGTATTCAGGAAGGCAGCTTGTGATTAGACCTCCAGGTTTGTCTGAACCATCGAATACTGTAACTGGATACCCCCTTTGCATTAGGTTCAGGGCACACGTCAATCCTGAGGCGCCAGCCCCTACGACAGCGACTTTCTCTTTTCGCATGGGTTCTAACTTCTCTGGAATGTCATGTTCATTCTCCGCCACGTAATCGGCCACATACCTCTTCACCTGCCTGATCGCTACTGCCTCATCCAATTCGGCTCTTACACATTTGGTTTCGCAAGGATGGTGGCAGACACGGCCCAGAATGCGTTGAAAGGGAGCGCCATCGCGAAGGACATCAAGGGCCTCTTTGAAGCGACCGTCGCGATAAAGAGCTATGAACCCCTGGTTGTTTACCTTGGCCGGGCAGGCATTCCTACAAGGCGAGATCCCTTTCTTCTGTATTGTGAACGTGTTTGGAACTGCCTGTGGGAAGCCTCTGTAGATAGCCTTGCGGTCTACTAGGCCGAACTCGTATTCATTGGGTACGGATATCGGGCAAACGGGAATACACTCGCCACACGAGTTGCACTTGTCAGGATCAATGAATCGTGCTTTCTTTCTGATCTTCAACTGGAAGTTGCCGACATATCCATCGACGTCCTCTACCTCACTGTAGGTAATCAGGTTGATCTTGGGATGGTGCTCGACCGAAGCCATGATTGGGCCGAGGATACAGATTGCACAGTCATTCTGGGGGAACACCTTGTCCAAGAGTGCCATCTGACCTCCAATCGTCGGTCGTTGTTCAATCAGGTGGACTTGATACCCTCCGTTGGCCGCGTTCAAAGCGGCTGATATTCCTGCGACCCCTCCTCCTATGACTGCTACCTCGGGGATGATGGGCACACTCTCTAGGTCGAGCGGCTCCAACTCCCTCGCTCTCGCGACAGCCATCTCGACCAGGCGTTTCGCCTTTTCAGTAGCTCCCTTCTCATCATGCATCGTGCACCAAGACACATGCTCTCTGATGTTCACCATCTCGAAGAGATATCTATTCAGTCCAACTTCCTCGATGGTTCTCCTGAAGATTGGTTCGTGCGTTCTTGGCGTGCAAGAAGCAACGATTACTCTGTTCAGTTTGTGTTCCTTCACTGAATCTTGGATTATCTTTAGACCATCTGAGGAACATGTGAACATCAAGTGCGCCGCATATTCCACGTTCTGGAGAGTCTGGGCATGATCGCTTACAGATTCGACATCAACACTGCCAGCTATGTTCAGTCCACAATGGCAAACAAACACACCTATCCTCGGCTTGGCACCCTTCTTCATATCGCACACCCACTAGCTAAGGTTCCAGAAGAAGGAGGTCCGACACTTTATGTGAGCACAGGTTTCGGTGACGCGGGGATGAAGCCTTGGTAGGACGGACGCTTGGCCTATGTTCCATGTAGTTACTGAACCAGTTGTAACAGAGAGTTAGTTTCAGATTGAGATAAGCGTACCTTGTTGACTTCCGCGCACTGGCGTCAAATCAATGTTCAACAACGGACATGCGGGACGAAGTTCTGTCCGTTTTCAATCACTAATCTCGTAGGAATGGAACGCGACTGTTTTCGATTTCGAACATCCGAGATTTGCTGTGAACTCAAGACTTGGATTAGAATCCACAAGAAAAAGGAAGGGAAGGGCTACCCAAACAGGGCGCCCGTCATTATGTGCTTCGATGCTTCTATGGATTGTCTATAGGTGTGAGGATACTCTAGTATCTGCGTCGCCTATCGCGGCCGCCGTATCCACCACGGCCTCGATCTCTGCCACCATAACCGCCGCTTCGTCCACCGTAGCCGCCTCCGCCACCGTAGCCTCGACCGCCACCGCCATAGTCTCTGCGTCGACGTGTGTCTTCGTGCTCTTCAGCTGACATGTCGTTCTCTGTATTCACTTCCTCAATGGCTTCCTCAGCCTCTGAGAGTTCGCCATACTTGCCGATGTTCAGTCTTAGGTTGCCTCTGAACAGGCCCGTATATCCGTTCTTCAAGAGATAGGTCTTGCCAGCCTCTACATTGTCAATGGTTTCGTCCCAAAGGGGCACCGAAACCGTCCCGGTTGAGTCTCCTACTACTGCATCTAAGACGCGGTGTGTGGTCATATCTCGTCGCGATGTGACTTCGCGTTCCTCACCCTTCTCCAAAACCTTGAAGGAAATGGTGAGGTTCTTCATTCTTGGCCTCAACTCGGCCACTGTGGCCTCAACAGGCTCTCTGTCGTAACTCATCTTGTATACTCTCGCTTGTGCGAATTGCAGGTTCCTCAAAACTAGGTTGTTCCTCCGTCGGTGCTGCGATACGGGAATGACCCCTCACTGGACCACGTCTGAGAATGTGCCTCTTGCTTGCTGTACCTGCACATTCTTGTCAAAAACAGACACTTATGATGTTTGTGCATTGGGCCCTGCTGGCCTTCTTCTCAGTTGTAGAGTGTTGAAAGATATGAAAGCTACATAGAGCAGAGCCCCGAAGACCGTGAACCACTCAGTGATTGGTCCGCCTATTGTGAGCTCGAAACTCAGGCTCAGTATGTCGATTGCGAAGGCATAGAGTGCAATGAGTTTCGTGAACTTTGGATGAAGCAGGAGAGCCGCATTCACTATGATCAAGACGAAGAAGTTCAGCAGAAAGAATGTCGAAGACGCTGTCATATGAGGCCTGCCTTGATCCTCTGAGAACACGCCAATCATGATTAGTGCGATGGCAGAGAGAATCCCAATAACCTGTCCAGCAAAGAGTGGTACTTTCTGATACAGTCTGTCAGTGTACCATTCGTACAGACCTATGAAGAATGGAAACAGAACAAGCCCCGTGACGATGCAACCCAGATTGTAGAAGTATGCCACAAATGGACTGTAGTTGAAGTTGCCTAGCCGGCTTAGGTAGTGTGTCGTCGGGCCAAATTGGTCCGGATAGAACGCCCAAGAGGTGAAGGTGAAGCCGCAGTACAGCAGGATCACAAGAACGCCACTCAGACTTGTCAGCGGCCAGTTGGCGAATCTGGATTCCATCGTCTGTCTCTCTTAACTAATCAATACCATCCTCCTCATAAATCGGTGGTCTGCGGAAGGGATTCATGATTGAATCGGATATCCAGGTTCCGGAGTCAAAAGATGGGATTCATATCTTACCTCACAAGTACATTTGCACATTGTAATCATCAAGCCAATGATGATTCAGGTGCGTAGTCTGAGATGGAACCAATTGGGACAATAACGCAATACTTCCCACTCATTGATGAAGACACCAAGAATGTACTAGAGCGCATTATGAGGGAGGCATCAGACTATTACGACTTCGTGCACAAACTGGGTGATTTAGTTCTCAGCAGCGATAGCCCGATTATGGTTGTGTACTTTGCCATTCATCATTCCATCCTTGCGATGGAATACAAGCTCATTGATTCAATCAGAGAGAAATACGGAGAACACCAGATTCTCGGGCCAAACCTGTTCTATGCTTCAGCATATCAAGGGTCAGTTGAGGATATTGAGAAAGTACACGAATTAGCCAATGCTGTCCTTGCAACACAACCCGAAGACTGGATTGCGCTCGAAATGAATTTCATGAAGTTTGAAGCTGACATGAGAAACTATCCTACGACCATGTATCAGACTTCCACCTTTGACAAGATTCATGAAATCATAGAAAGTAATCCGGACTTTGGTTTCTATGAGACCATATTGTATGATTACCTCGCGATACGTGCACATTCAGATGGTGACTCAGAGGGACGAATCTCCTGCATCAATAAAGGGCTGCAAATTGCAGAGAGATTCGATGATAGGGTTCGGGTAGCTCACTTTCTGATAAGAAAAGCAGACCTCGTTGAGCGCCATGAATCCAGGAAGGTGCTAGATCAAGCTTATGAGATTGTTGACTCTTCTCTAGGTATTCCAGCAAACTATGCAGATATCATCAACAAACTGGGCGTCTTGGATGCCGTGCGAGGTGATTTTGATAGTGCTATCCGACGTTGTCTGCAAGTTGTCAGTATCCGAGAGAGAGCAGGTTTGAATGCTGGGAATGCTGCTTTGCTCCTCTCAATCCTATACAATATAATAGGTGAAGCTGAATCTGGTTTTGAATGGGGTTGCATGGCTGAAGATCAATTCAAGAGTAGGCCTTACATGATAAATCGCGCTGTACTCATTCAAATATGGTCACTCATTCTCCTGAAAAGGCTACCAGAAGCTCAGATTCTGCTAGATACAACACGAGAGTCAATCTTGAAATCCGGAGATGAAAGTCAACTGGCATGGCTTCATTTTGCCACTGGTGTCTTGGAAATGGACCGAGGTGAATACTCACTAGCATCAAGCAGTATTGAACAAGCACTGAGAATCTATGAACAGTTTGGGTGGTCATACAACATCCAGCTCATGTTTTTGCATCATCTGGCGAAAATCGAAGTCTATTCCTCTGATCCCGCAGAGATAGTCTCTCCTTCATTGGCAATCCTAGAAGAGAAAGCATTGTCTGATGATCTACCTGGAATCCTGGGACAAGTGTTGTTGCTCAAGGCCGACATCGCGATACTAAACGATGACGAATCATCTCTTAGAGAGATAATCCCGCAACTTGAGTCGCTCACCGAGAATGAGAATCTTCAGTTCTTGAGACCTTACTTTGATACTCTACTGAGAAAGCTCTAGAATATCGAAACTGAATCGGACTATCTTAGGGTGCCGTTGTTTGAAATTGAATGATGATCAAATGGACTCGGTGTTTGTCATCTATGTCTAAAGAAGTCCACCCAAGGGCCTGTGCCGCCTGCTCCTGGTTCACCTAATGCAGGTATTATGTCGATAATCCCAAGTCCTTCCAGTATCAAGAAAATGATTACAAGAATCAAGATAATGATGAGGGCATCACGCCAATCCAATCTAAAGACTCCTCCTAACGATGCGGTCAATCCTACATTCTGAGTGAGGTTCCTTAAAAATCATGTCACGTATCACCCTCCAGAGTGGCAACAGTTATCGATGTGAATTCGATTCTATCTTCTTCGTCTTGTGACAAGGTAAACCACTATGACTGCAATCCCTCCAGAAACTAGAATGAGAATGTAGCCCAGATTATCAGGAGGAACAGGAGGTTCTACATGTGATGCATTGAAAACGATTCCACCAACACACATGCAATCAATATGGATCTCTGCTTTGAATAGTCGCCACTCGTGGGGCTGCATATCCGATATCGAATCAACATGAAGTGTGATTATCTCGTTGGCCCCAGCACTCATAGGTTGAGAGGAATAACCTCGTATTGTGGCGTTCCAGATGTCTTCGTAGCTTCCTATTTGCTTCACCTCGACGAAGACATAATCAGCAGTATCTGTTGGATTTCCAACATACAGCGTTCCCGTACCCGGTGAACTCATTTCAATAACATTGACATTCTCATATCCAACGTTGTTACCCATGTTATCAGCTCTCTCATCTGGATGGGACAGGTCTACCCTCAAACAAGTACCGTGTGCAAGTATTGGCGTAAATGTGAAGGTTGCAGTATCAGGCGTATCATGAGTAGGCGAAACCGTAGCCTCTCCAATTGGTGTCCAAGTCACTCCTCCACCGAATGGAGCAGAAGAAAGAGTCACGGTTGTGGAATCAGCGGCAATAATACCGTTGTTATAGACAGTGACCTCAATATCGTGGACTTCATTCTGAGTCATCCAATCAACTTGTACACCATCTTGGTAGATATCGATGTCCGGGTGGTCCCAGACAACCTCCCCTGCATTCTCTGCAGATCCTACCTGATCGGTCTGAGTGTGAATCCACGGATCTGGACCCTCATCCGAAGAAACGCGTTGGTAACGATCTACTGCTACGCCAGTCGATGACCACACCAGCACATTAAGGTACTGAGTGGGTCCAGAAAAGACGGGCCATTGATATTCGGACACTCCAGGCGCCAGGTCTGCTATTCGATTTCCCTCGACGAGGATAATCTTAGACACTTCTGCCAGGAATTCATTGAACGTTATTGTAAGTATATCCTCTTCGATTATCGGACTTGGCGAAACCGAGATACTTGCATCACTATGAACAACACCAATAGTGCCAGTATGGGTTCTGACATTGTGCTTTGTCACTGTCACATTCATGTGTGAATAATCGGGAGAGGGATTCACATCAAAGATAGCTTGTCCATTAGAGTCTGTATATCTAACATCATAGACAGGGTCTCCCTGTTGAATGCAGACCTTTGCGAATCTTATGGGGTCCCCAGTCATTGAATTGCAGACTGTCACAACGAATCTCTGAGGGTAAGTGGTTCCAACTGTATCTGGATACGATACATTGACCCAAGTGGGAGCATCAGTCCATAGCCGGATCTCAGGGTCTCCAAAGAGATGATATTCTTCGAAGGTTGTTCTGATTACATGCTCTGGATGTAATAGCCAGTCAAACCACTGAAGAAGCCCCTCACCTGTCCACTGTGTTGCTGAGTAAAGCTTACCGAAAAGTAGAGCTGCTCCCAATTCGTGTATTGGTTGATTCTCGGACCCTAAATGCCCAGGGTAGAGTGCTTGAATAATCCCGTCTAGTAGGTGCCCACTGATTACTGAATGGGCTGGACGCGAAGGAGCAATTATCGCTATTGCACCTCCACCCGCCAGTCTTGTGATATTCTCAGCAAAACACTCATTCGCGTAGTCTTCAAACGGATTTGGTCTTCCCAGTACGGGTGAAAACAGGTCCAAGAATCCCTCATCAGTTTCACCATCAAACCAACCAGTACTACACGCTATACTCACAATCACTGGTGTCTGATGCTCATTCATTAGATCTGAGAAGTAGGATGTATTATAGTATGGTTGATGCCATCCCTCCACCAAGTCCCTCTCATTTCTAGAATAGCCATCCCAAGGCCACACAATATCAATGGGATAGATCATATTCTTAGACCCACCATGACCATAATAGAGCACTAGAAATCTTCCATCGTTGAAATTCGCTGTAATGTTCTTCCTGGCATCTTCATAATAGTGAGATGACGGCGCGTCATACCCCTTGAGCCACCTGAATTCATGAGGGATTGAATCTGCGACAAGCGAGTCTATCAGTAGTTCTGAACCAGTGGCTTCTAGTGCCTTTTGGAACTTCAAGCTTTCCAAGGGTATGTCATAGTCTTCGCTGTTCCAATCCTCTGAATCGTATGCCTCCCATGCGCATGAGTAGTTGACGTGAGTATTGTAGCCAAACTCGTTTCTCAAGTAATGTCTGATTGTTTCAAGAGTGTATATGAACGGAAATACTGCGTCCTCTACTCCATCTCTATCATCATAATCTTGGAAATACCCGGCCGTCAGCATATTGTTGTAGAAGGATTCATCCATAGGAGGGTCTTTTTCATACTGAAGGATCTTGTCAACGACTATCTCAGCTTGTTCAACTGTGTCTACTGATATACGACCGTAAATGAAATCTGGGAAATAGCCATTTCCTTCAATGTCGAAATAGCCCAAATCAGATGCAATGTTCCCTTGTTCCCTTGATATATCTTGAAAGAGCGGAGTTAGAAACGCTATATTGCCTTCATAATCCACATCATAGTTTGCTGGAATGACATCAACATCGCCAAGAAGTACAACATATGTTGGCACTGGATTCCATTCACTGTACACCCTAGATACGATTTCCTTCACGCTGTTTCTCAATTCATCCTGAGTAAGTCCTCCTGGTAAAAACTCGACCGCAGAAGGAACTCCCTTCTGCTTCTTCCAATTAACCAATTTGTGAGCCTGAGTTCTGAAAGTTCCGTTCGTGATTACTAGGTACTCAGCTCCTTCCTGAGAATCCAGTGGTGGTGTTGTATCCGATGCGCCACTTCCGGTAAGGGTTGCGTACGCACTATGACATGAATCATAGTTCAATAGAGTATTGAGAAGGATACGCTCGAATGCTTCAGAACGTAATGACTCTGCAATTGGCAAAATCTGAGCTGGCACATTGTACTTCAGTCTGACTACTAACTGGGAATACACCGTCAAATTGGCTGAAACAGGGTTGTATTGGACTGGATAGAAACTTAGTCCAATTATTCTATGACCTCTCATTACCATCTTTGCAGAATCTGATCCTCCCTCTATACTCGTAGTGTTCCCCAAAAAGAAGGTGTCGTTGGAGTATAGTGAATCGAAGAATGTCGGTTCGAAAACGTATGGTGTCACGTTTGTAGTCGGTTCACCCATTGCAATTGGTACAATCGGGAGTGGAGTTGGTCTGATGCTGTATTCACTTGTAGAATCACTTGACGAGGCAATGACCTCAACCCCAACATCAACATCGTGTGGTATCTCCACATACTCGAACAAGCATGGTACCATTGGTGTTCCTGGGATTTGTGTGGAACTAGCTCCCGGCATTTCAAGGTCATCATACACTGTTCCGTTAATTGTAATGTTCCCTCTCCAGAATCCATGGAAATCAGCCGTGATGGTAATCCCGGACGTATCTGAAATCGTGACATGGGCCTCGGCAGGAGTTCCTGGTGGGCTTGAATCAAAGGATACCCATGTCGAACCATCTTCAGTCTGAACAGATTTTACTTCAAAAGGACGATTTTGATAGAGCATACTCAAATTGCCTGCTGCTGATGTGTCTAGAGGTTCGGTTGAACTCAAGATACCAATCATTGCTGCAGAAGATATGACCAACATGGCACAGATTGCGGCGGCAGCAAGCTTCGGCGATCTCTCCCTTCGACTCAGACCGATGACGACCAATCTCAGCTCCTCCGTCCAAGAACAAATGGATTACTAATCAATGTAGAATATAAAAAGAGTGGTCTTGTGTGAATCACATCGTAGGACTCCGACGGTTCTCCGACTGAACCGAAACACAATTGACTTCGAATTCCCGCCTGCATGACTTGGTAGAATCTAGGAAGGACTGTCGCATCCATGGATGAAATAGACAAACGGATCATCTTGGAGCTAGATGAGAACTGCAGAACATCATACGAGTCAATGGCCCGCAAGTTCGGCATGACTGCCAATGCGATAAAGAAGCGAGTTTCAAGACTATTGGATTCAGGTTTGATTGTCAGGTTCATGGTTGGGCTGACTCTTGAGATGGTCAATGCAGAACTCGTCATTGCCCTCGTCCAGACAGACGGCACCGAATTCACTAAGGATTTTGTGAACCAGATTGGCCAGAGAGTTGACGTCATGCAGGTGAGTCCTGTCGCATGTGGATTAGGCAATCTCTACTGTCTGTTTGCATTTGCTACTGGACCCAAGGGAGTTCTAGAACTCGGAGGACATCTTCGCGCCATGAAGTCGACCACGAATGTGGAGATTCACATCCTCGTATATCCAAAAGGCAAGAAGATGAAGCTGTCAAAGACTCATAAGAGAGTCCTAGGGGTCCTCCTTGATGACCCACGCATGTCAATATCAGACATTTCAAAGAGGTTGAATCTGACAGCGAGAAGAATCAGGAAATCGCTCAAGGAAATACAAGATGGTGGTGCAGTACATTTCTCAGTGTACTGGTCTCTGGGGTCAGGTTACCTTACCGAGATACTGATGAGAATCGAATGGGATCCGGCGGCTGCTTCTGTTGACGAAATAGTCGAATGGCTGAGAACGAATTATCCCCTTGAGTTCTGGTCTCCCTTTATCTCGGCAACATCACCCACAGTCTTTGCACGGTTCGTGGTTAGGCAGCTTGAGAGAGGCGATGAGATAATGAGAGCGATTAGGAGAGCTCCTTTTACAGAGAAGGTTTCACCACTGGTATTCTTTTCCACAGAAGTGTTCGAGTGGCCCGGTACACGAAAGCTCAGAGAGTTTCTGGATAGGGAGGGTGTCTAGGCGTTCCACCATCCAAAACACCTCAGATTCCAGGTTTGCGATTCTGCCAAGACCTAATTGAAGGAATCACATGGCCGCTCCGCCGAGTTCCATGACAACAGCTGACCACCGCTAGATTCGCTGAAGTTAAGTATCAGTTCTGCCGAACTGCTTCGGTGAACTGACAATGAAGACCGGAGAGAAATACAGAGAAAAGCTTCTCGAAATGAAGCCCAACATCTTCATCGGTGGAGAGAATGTGGGGCGTGACGACCCTCGATTGCAGGGTGTCATCGGGACCATTTCGCAGACGTTCGACAGACTAGAGGAACCTGAATTCAAAGAGCTGCTCGAAGCTCAGTCTCATATTAGCGACAAGACTGTCAACCGGTTTACGCACATTCATCAGAGCGTAGACGACCTTCTGAAGAAGCAGGAGATGACCCGGAAGCTATGCCGATATTGCGGTGGGTGCGTCTTTCGATGCATGGGCATTGACGCTATGAATACCTTGTCTATAATCAGTCATCGTGCGGAAACAATGACAGGGCGTCCCTATAATCAGAGATTCCTAGAATATCTGAAATACTGGCAAGAGAATGACATTGTTGGGACTTGCGCACAGACCGACCCCAAAGGCAACAGATCCCTGAGGCCGCATCAGCAGTCAGACCCCGACCTCTATCTTCGAGTAGTCGAACATCGTGACGATGGAATTGTTGTACGTGGCGCGAAGAATCACATAACAGCGGCGGCAGTTGCTCAAGAAATCATTGTGCTTCCTACTCGGTTTCTGACGGAAGAGGAGGACCAATATGCTGTTGCCTTCGCGGTGCCCGGTGATTGGGATGGTGTCAAATTGGTGACGAGAGCATCGAAGTTCAAGCGGGAGGCATTCACATGCCCATATGGTGAGGTCGGCGACGTTGAGAACTTCATCATCTTCGACGACGTGTTCGTCCCTAACGACCGCGTCTTCTTGAGTGGGTTCGAAGGAGAGCATGTATTTGGAGGCTGGGCCGCTCTCCTGTTTGCTCTGTATCACCGACACAGCTACACTGGATGCAAGCCAGCAAGTACGGACATTATCATTGGCCTGAGCGCCCTTGTTAGTGAATACAACGGGGTTGAGGACAAGAAGCATGTGCAGTCCAAGATTGCAGACTTGATCAGTGTAGGTGAATTGGTCAATGCGGCTGGAATAGCTGCTGCGCACAAGGCTACAAAGGATGACTCTGGGACAATGATTCCCGACCCAGTCTTCTGCAATGTCGGCAGAAAACATGCCGGAAAGAACTACTATCACGAACTCGAAATCCTTGCAGACTTGTCAGGTGGGCTTCCAGCAACACTGCCTCTTGAAAGTGACTTCACTGATGAGAGCATCGGTCCATTCCTCCAGAAGTACATCAAGCGAAAGGAGGACATTCCCGCTGAGGACGTATATAGGCTATTCAGAGTTCTGTCTGACGCTCTATGTTCTTCAATTGGGGGTGTGATGGCTGTTGCTGGGCTCCATGGTGGAGGAAGTCCACAAATGGAGGACGTAGCGATACTCAAACAATACGACGTCGATGAGAGGAAGAAGATAGCCAAGTATCTCTGCGGGATTAGTGATAGTTAGAGATACCCTTTGGGCAAGCTGACAGACAAGGCAGTCGACGCGTTCAAGACTGGGTCGTGATCTTGTAACTCGTGACCAACCAAGTCATTACCTCTTTCAGTAGAAACTCCGCGGCAGTCAATGGTGCCTTGCGCCTGAGCCTTCTCCAGCCGTTCATCAACTTCAATCCATACTTGAGCTTTGGACTCACCAACTCGATGTGTGGGAACTCGACACCTGCCGCCTTTACGATTTCCTGGACTAGGTAGCTTATGTCGTCTAGTTTCCCGTTTTCATCTGCCGAGGCCAACACACCCCACCAAAGATTGTGCGTGGCAATAGATTCATCGAGAATGTCCTTGGCCTCGCTTCCGTAGACGTATCCGAAGTGACCTAGACATATGGTCTCATATTCCACTTTGTGCAATTTCTCTATCGTCGCTCTGAAGGCGGTTTCATCCCAGAACGGTGGCATGAAGGCCGGTAATGCCGCACTATCTCCAACCTTGTAGCCTATGGCATCTCCAATGAAGAGGTTCTTGTTCTTCTCATCTAGGGCTGCAATATGGTCTATACAGTGGCCGGGAACATCGATGATACTCAGTGTGAGACCCTCGAGGTCTATTCCCTCACCTTCTTTGACAGTAGTGACATCATAGATGTTCTCGTATTCTCTGTCTTCATAGAAGGCACGATTGAATGACTGGTCTTCCAGGAGGGGTAAAGCCCTCTCAGATGCTACGACCTGGATATCCTTCTGCATCTCACTAGCCAGATTCCTAAGGACAGGAACCCCCTGACAGTGATCATAGTGTGCATGAGTGATGAGAACGATGTCAGGAGGGAACGCGTTTAGCTGCTTCAGTGTCTTGGCGATGTGCGGTGCCTCGGCCTTGGTACCGCAATCGATGAGACAGCTCTTTCCAGCCTGTACAAGGTACACTGCACCAGTTCCCTTCGCCCCGAATAGTCCGATATCAATCAACGTGGTATTGTCATTGACCTTTCCTTCTGCCCTGATGGTGGTCATGGAAACACCTAGCTCATATTTCTGCGACTCTATAGCATGTAAGGGCTTCTACTCAGATACCTTCGGATACACGACTGTGAGGCACATTTAACGATACAGGTCTTCCTTGTTTTCGAGCTCGAGTATTGTACCCACACTGTGCGTAGACGTTATTATGATGATGTAGGGGGTTTCAAGAAGGAGAGCTGGATAGTAGCTAAGGAGGGAAAGGAGAGAAGGAGCGCGACAGGCGCGCCCTTGCGGGGCCGTCCAACCCGGTCCGTTTCTTTGCGACCGGGCCTTCATCCGCCGCCAGTCACGAGCTCCTTCCTGACTAACTCGCGGCCCTCTTCATCGACTACGACGAAATGAGCGCCGCATGATAGTCAGCAGTCATAGCACCGCACAACCATCTCGACGAGGTTGAGCAGTCCTTCCGGTATTTCTTCCGTCATTGTCTACACCATTATCTCTTTACCATAGGCTCAGGAAGTGTTAGACTCTCGTGAGCCTTGTCCTCGAATATCTGTTTGGCTGCGACCATCAAGCTCTTCTCGATGCCCGCAATGTTGTTGTTTGTAGCGACGACTAGGTTGGCCTTCACAAGCATCCCTTCGTCGTCTGAAACATAGTTGTGCAAGAGAATCCCCCTCGGGGCCTCTACGATTCCTACTCCATCTCCGGCCTTTGGTTCGACATCGGAGAGCTTCACATCAGTGCTAACAATGTCAGGATCCTTCAGCAGCGTAGCTATCCATTCAAAGGCCTGTACCAACTCAATGATTCTTGCGTAGTGATAGGCGAACGTGTGATGTGAAGGTCTTCCAACAAGCTCGCGCATCTCTTTCAGGGCTGCATCAGCCAATGGAGTCGCCATCTTTTCATTCACGTTGCATCTTGCAAGGGTGTTTGCTCTCCAGATTCCTTCAGGATATCCTGCCGGCTTGTAGTATATGTGTGTCGCATAGCTGTGTTTCGGTATATGCTCGCCATAGTACTTCGTGTAGTCCTTCGGCTCAAAGTCTGCGACTATCTTCCCTTCGGGATCCATCACCCGGACCGTGCCATCATAGATATCGAGCTCTCCTTTGTTTGAAAGCCCTATGTAATAGGTGGGCACAACTGCTACCTTGGTAACCACGTCGAGGTAGTCTGTCACTACCTTTTTTGCGAGATCGACCGTGTTCAAAGTGAGCTGCTGAATCTCTTCAAGACGCCCTATGTAGAAGTCGCGGTCCTCCTCCTTGAATGGTGACATCATGCCGCCAGGAATTCCAGTTGTTGGATGTACTGCCTTGGCGCCTATCGCCCTGATGAGCTCCTGACCGAACTCCATCATCTTGATGGCCTGAACTGCAACGTCTGGAAGGTCCTTCAGAACAGCTGCTACGTTCCGAACAGCCGGGTCAGCAAAAGGCCCGTAGACGAAGTCTGGTGCGGCCAAGGCGTAGAAGTGAATCGCGTGAGACGAGTACTGCTTTGCCTCAATCATGAGCCTGCGCAGCTTTACGGCCGCAGGTGGTGGTGTTACATCCCATGCCGCCTCGACGGCCTTAATCGAGGCCAAGTGGTGCGGAATGGGACATATCCCACAGATCCTGGGTGCAATCCTTGGAGCCTCCTCCATCGGCCTACCCTCGAGGAACTTCTCGAAGAACCGTGTGCTCTGGACGTTGAACTGTACATCCTTCACCTTGCCGTCCTTTCCAAGTTTGATTGTCAATGCACCATGACCCTCAAGACGGGTCACTGGATCAATGCGGATTGTCTTCTCTCCACTCATTTCTCCTTCGCCTCCTCTCGCTTGATTCTGATTCTTCCCAGATGGCTCGTGGGATAGTCCACTCGCCAGAAAGTCCCAAGTGGGTCTTTAACCTGTTCTTTGATTTCCTCTGCTTCAAGAGGTGCGTAAGAGCCCAGCATCGATATAGATGCAGCTCCGTGATCCTGTGTTATGGGTGGGACCGGCCCAAAGCATCCACGACAGGGAGCTCCCTTGTTCACGCACGCTCCCTCACAAAGCCCCCATGTTGATGACCCAACGCAGATGTAGCCCTGTTCAAGCAGGCATCTGTCTGGATCGGCAATCCCCTCGTAGGGCCGAAGAATCTTCTCAATGGGAGTTTCCTTCTTCTCCCTGTTGCAGTAGTGACAAACTGCATGAGGTGGAAGGTCAATCGGCTCACCAGAGAGAAGTGCGCTCACTGCAGTGAAGATGAGGTCCGGTGTAGGTGGACAGCCGGGTAAGAAGATGTCGATGTCGACATAGTCTGTGTTTGGTTTGACTACCGAAGCTATGCCTGGTAGATTCTCAGAAGGTACTTCGCCACCCTTGACAGTCTTGTTCTCTCGGAATTTGACATCATAGCACTCTTCGATATCATATTGGTTGGCTAGCCCAGGAATGCCACCAAAACACGAGCACGATCCGAACGCAATCAGAATCTGACATTTGTCCCTCAGCACTTTGAGCAGATGAATGTCCTCCTCCGTTCGTGCCATGCCTTCGTAGAGACCAACCACGATGGACTTGTCTTCATAGCTCTCAAGATGGTGAAGCTTGAAGTCTGCGACAGCTTGCCAGTATTTGATGTCTAGCGCGGGAAGAACGTCTGCCAACCTCAGATGAATATCAACAAGGCTCTGGAAACAACCCCAGCAACTACTTCCTTGGCCCATTGCTATAGGAACTGGATCTGCCATCCTCATACCTCCCTCAATACAAAGACGAGTTCTTGATGTTCCTCGCCCGCTATCTCAACGTCGCCCCATCGCAGCATAGCAAGGAGATTCCACATTGCGATCTTCTTGGAGATTTCCGCATTCTCAGCAATCCGGCTGACACTCATAGGTCCATCAGAGAGAGCCTGGAGTATAGACTTCCGCTGTGTCATGACATCACCATAGTTCTGGCCGAAGTACATTGTGAACTCTGTCATTTCCACGACCTCCCTATTGGACCCACTTCTTTCACCTGCTCTATCAGCTTCGCAACTCCATCTGCGAAGATCTGTGCTTCAGAGGCACTAGCCCATTGTAGACGTATTCTGCGTGGGTCAATACCTGCCTGCTTGACTGCCTCCTCCATGATTGCCCATCTAGCCCGCATCTTCAGATTGCCGCTTGTGTAGTGGCAATCTCCAGGATGACAACCAGACACCAGAACTCCGTCGGCGCCCTTGTCAAGAGCACTCAATATGAAATCAGCATCTATTCGACCTGTGCAGTTTACTCTGATGATTCTAGCATTAGTTGGATACTGGATTCTTGATGTTCCAGCGAGATCAGCGCCGGCATATGAGCACCAGTTGCAACAGAACGCAACAATCCTTGGCTCCCAGTCTGCTTGAGCCTTGGTCTTTGCCTTCGCGGTTGTCACTAGGCGGCACCTCCTTCAGATTCCCCGTACGTAGTAAGATAGGCCTCCACCATCGCCATGATCTGGTCGTCAGTCGAGTGAAGCATCACAATCGCAGAGCTTGGGCACGCGGCTGCACATGTGCCACATCCGTGGCATTTCGCCTCAGTAACGAGTGCGATGGGAGTGTCTTTGGATTCATCCATGGATATTGCTCCATAGGGACAGGCAGTAATGCACGTGTGACACGAAGAGCATAGCTCCTCTATGACGTTCGAAACTGTCGATTCAATCTCGACCTCTCCCCGAGCCATCAGTCCAACAGCCTTGGCAGCTGCCCCGCTGGCATCAGTGATGGCCTCTGCAGCACTCTTTGCGGCTTGGGCCCCTCCAGCGATCATTATCCCTGCGGTATGGGTTGTCAGGGGAGCCAGCTTTACGTGCTCCGGATTGAAGAAACCGTCTGGACTTCGCGTAAGACTGAACGTCTTCGCCACCTCATCTATCCCCTCTGGAGGTACCATCCCAGACGCGAGAACCAACATATCGGGTTCGAACACCAACTTGTCATTAGAGAACACGTCATGCCAGTGAATCCGTATCTTGTTTCCAGCTACCTCCACCTCAGGCTTCTTGTCAGGCGGGAACTTGCTGTATATTACATGCTTGTGCCTAGCTTCTCTGTGTATAGCTTCGTGGCCCCTTCCATATGTCCGAAGGTCCTCGTACAATATCACAACTTCATCCGTTGAGTCTTTCATCTCACCAGCTGACTTTGCCACAGCGGTGCAACAGACTCTTGAACAATGCTCGTGGCCCTTCACTCCAGCTTCTCGAGAGGCAACACACCCGATGTAGGCCAGCGTCTTGGGAGGCTTGCCATTGCTTGGCCTCAGGACTTCTCCCTTGAGACGCATCTCCTCAACCTCTGCGAGGGTAAGAATGTCAGGGTGTTCGCCATAGGCGTAGTATCCGACTGGCTTGAATGGCTCGATTCCTGTGGCAATGATTATGGTGCCTACACGATGACTTTCCTCTTTGCCATCGGTTTCCGTCCTGATGTCAAAGTTGCCTATGTAACCATCGAGATCGGCAACTTTGGAGTTGGTGAGTACCTTGATCTGAGGATGTTTCTCGACTCTCTTGATTAGGCCCTCCGTCAGAGTTGTACCTTTCTCGGCAGTGGGATAGACACTAGCAAGCTTGGCGACGTGACCGCCCAGACTACTGTCCTTCTCCACCAGCACGACGTTGAAGCCTCTGTCAGCCACGTCAAGCGACGCCCTTAGTCCTGTTACTCCGCCGCCCACCACGAGTACTACCGGTTCAACCTCCACAGTCTTGATGGGCAAGCTCTCCAGTAGTGCGGCGCGAGCCACCGCCATCCTGACTAGGTCGGCCGCCTTCTCAGTGGCAGCCAAAGGTTCGCGCATGTGACACCAACTCACATGTTCTCGGAGGTTGACCTGTTCAAACAGGTACCTGTTGAGATTCGCCTCCTCGACAACCTTCCTGAAGGTTGGCTCGTGCATTCTCGGGCTACAGCTAGCCACGACCACTCGATTCAAGTTGTGTTCAGCAATCTTCTCTTTGATTAGCTGCTGGCCGGAATCCGCACACATGAACATGAAGTGAGTCGAGTACTCCACATAGGGCAGTGACTCTCCCATCTTCGCCACCGCTTCGACATCCACTGTCCCAGCGATGTTATGTCCACAGTGACAAATGAAGACTCCAATCCTGGGAACCTCAGCTCCCTCGGTAGCTCCAGCTTCTGCTTCTGTCAATCTGCTTCACCTCCCCTTGAGAGCACTATTGTGGCCCTCATTGCCGCAGCACTTCCTGCTGCAACGCTGTCTGGAATATCCTTGGGTCCCTCTGCACACCCACAGGTATAGATTCCGCCCATCTCTGCATCCACCGGATACAGAAGAGGATGTTCGACCTTGATGTAACCATCCTCATCAAGCTTGACGCCCATGTCTTTGGCAAGTTCCTCCATTCCGGGAGAGGGCATTATGCCAGGACTGAGAATGACAAGGTCATGTTCGTTCTGCATGAAGTTCAGGGTCTCAGTGTTCTCCACGCGTATCAACACATTCTCATCGTCGGTTTCTACGATTTCTGCGACACGCCCTCTCACAAAGTTCACGCCAAAGCGCGTCTTTGCCATCTCGTAGAACTCTTCGAAGCCTTTTCCAAAGGCTCTCATATCAGCATAATAGACTGTAACATCGACTTTCGGGTCGTGCTCTTTTGCCATGACAGCATTCTTGATCCCGTACATGCAACAAACACGACTACACGCAGGGACGCCTTTGCTGACGTCTCTTGCCCCGACGCACTGGACGAATCCGATTGATTTGGGAACCTTTCCATCGCTTAGACGAACAAGATGTCCCGCAGTAGGTCCGGCCGCATTGATCAGTCGTTCATACTCCATCGCTTGGATCACATTGGCGTGAATTTCATACCCGAATCGCGGGTATTTCTTCACATCGAACATCTTGTATCCGGTCGATATCACAATGGCACCTACATCCAACTCGAGGATTTCATCGATCATCGAATGATCGATGGCCTCGCGAGTGCAGGCTTCCACACACTCCTTGCATTCGGAGCATATGGTGCAGTTCAGGCATCGCCCGGCTTCAGTCATCGCTGTTGCCTCGTCGAAGCCAATCTCAACCTCTTGGAATGTAGACCTTCTTTGAGGCATTCTAAGCTTCGGCATCTCGGCACGAGGATGTACGCCAAATCTCTCCTTTCGTATGTCCTCAGCTGACACCTCAATGAATGTCTTCGGTCGACCCTCTTTCAGATCCTCTCCTTGAAGATACCTGTGAATAGACTCCGCAGCGACATTACCCTGTCCTACGGCCTCCACGACAAGTCCCGGACCAGTAGCCAGATCGCCTCCTGCAAAGACATTCTCCATACTTGTCTGCAGCGTTATTGGATCGACTTCTGGAGTTCCCCATTCAGTCACTTCAAGCTCTGCATGTGGTCCCTTCGGGTCGACACGCTGACCAATTGCGATTATCATGTTCTCGAATGGAATTGAGAATTCAGAACCTGGAATCGGTATCGGACGCCGTCTACCTGACTCGTCAGGTTCTCCAAGCTTCATCTTGATGCAGGTGATTCCTACGAGTCTACCCTTTGATACGATGCAGTCAACAGGATTGGTCAGTATCTTCAGTTCAACTCCTTCTTCAATCGCATCCTCAATCTCATGAAGAATGGCTGGCATCTCAGCTAGTGACCTGCGGTATATTACTGTCACATGCTTTGCGCCCAATCTCTTGGCAACCCTTGCTGCATCGATGGCCGCATTCCCTCCTCCGATGACTGCCACATGGAAGCCTAGAGACACTGACTTACCGCGATTGACCTTCTCAAGGAAATCGACTG
>JBHLPB010000197.1:0-4787 GCA_048939905.1 Promethearchaeota archaeon | reverse complement strand
CATATACGCGGACAGGGAGGACATTGTTGAGGACAAGGATTACGACTTCTTCAAGTACGACCTAGCACGGAAGACCAACCCCGATCGGATGACCGGTGACCTTGGAGATGTCATCGAGGGGATGGACGTGCTCATCACAGCTTCTAGGCCGATACCTGGTTCAGTGAAGAAGGAGTGGGTCTCCAAGATGGCATCCGACTCGATTGTTTATGCTTGTGCCAATCCGCTTCCTGAGATATGGCCATGGGATGCAAAAGAGGCTGGCGCAAGAATCGTAGGAACTGGTCGCAGTGACTTTGACAACCAGATAAACAACTCCCTAGGATTCCCCGGAATCTTCAGAGGAACACTGGATGTCAGAGCGTCCACAATCACGGACGAGATGTGCATTGCTGCAGCTCAGGCTCTGGCTGACCTCGGTGCCAAGGAGGCAAGCGAAAAGAAGGTCATCCCGACAATGGACCAGTGGGAGCTCTATCCGTTAGAAGCGACCGCGGTCGGGATGAAAGCCATTGAACAGGGGATTGCACGTGTGCAATGGGAAGAAAAGGATCTGTATGAGCGTGCAGAGCACATCATCCGAGTTGCAAGGGCTTCGTCTGAGATACTCTACGAGAAAGAGTACATTCCCAAAGCACCACCTACATAGTCGTGAGATTTGGCGGCGGGTTGGCCCGCCGCAATCCCTCTCTTTTTCAATGTAAACACGGAGCTATCAACAAGACTATTATTGAATGAATGCGGCGCTGCTGCACCCTTCAGCCACGGAGAATCAAGGATGTCCTACGACAAGTGTGTGCGATGCGGGTCATGTGTCAAGTTCTGCCCCCTGTTTGACGCAGTGGGAGAGGAACAGTTCTCGCCTCGAGGAAAGATGTACCTACTCCAAGTCATGGACCAGATAGAAGAAGATGAGGAACTTGCAAAGGAGTTCAGGAGAGTCCTCTTCCAGTGTAGTCTATGCGGACGCTGCACTGATGTCTGCTCCTCTGACGTTGACCTGTTGCGTGTCTGGCACGAACAAAGGGCGAAAGCCGTGGAAACCGCACCAGAGGAATTTGCGTATTTGGACGCTTTGAGAGATGCTCTTGCGAATGTTGCCAACATCTATGGACTAGATCCTGAGGACAGGGCGATTTACTGGCTTGACGAACTGGAGGAAGAGATACCGAACCTCACGGACCGCCTCTATGAGAAAGGAAAGACTGCGGACACCATGATCTTCCTAGGGTGTCTTATGTCCTTTAGAGGAAGTCAACTTGACGTTCTTCGATCTCTGTTCGCAACTCTAGAGAAAGAAGGCGTCGACTATCTCATAATGGGCGCTGAGGAATTCTGCTGTGGTCATCCATTGTATCTCATGGGTGATGAGAAGGGTGCTGCAGAACTCAGGGAGCACAACAGGTCAGTCATTCAAGATTCTCAGGCCAATCAGGTCGTCACCTGCTGCCCAGGGTGTCTGATTCAGTTAAGTCGACACCACAATCTTGAGAACATTGAGCCATTGCACCATACTCAATTTCTCGATAGACGCTTCGAAAACACGCCCAAGTATGAACAGAAGGAGGATTTCGCCTATCATGATCCGTGTGAGCTTCATCGCATTCTGGAAGTGAAGACGGAACCAAGATCGCTTCTAAAGAAGCTTGGTGTCGAATATCGAGAGATGGATCTTAGTTGCTGCGGCGGCGGTGGGCTTTTGCGAATGACTGACCCGGATTTGAGTGACAAGATAATCGAGCTCAGAGCAGCACGGGAGCAGCTCGCAGCCTCCACGGTCATCACTGCATGTCCTTCCTGTAGGGAGCAGCTTCTAGGGAACGGTAACAAGACGAAGGACATCGTCGAGCTGTTGTCAGATGCGATAGGGAGTTCCGAATGAGATGAAGCTCAGGGACATCGCAATAGGTGCAAACGCTAGTATGTACTATCGACTCGACTTCAAGAAGATTAGAGGGGTCTATTATCCGAGAACTGAGGCTGAAGTGCTCGACGCCATAGCCTTTGCGCGTGAGCACAACTACGATGTGACACCGAAGGGAGGCGGGTCGGGTCTCAGTGGCGCATGCACTGGCGGCAACCGAGATAGAATCATGCTGAGCAGCCTACAGATGGCGGAGATTCTGACAATCTCCAAAGATCAAGGTTACGTGGATGTTCAGCCGGGTGCTACTCCGGATGAGATAAACGCGCTTCTAGAGCCCATGGGGATGAAGTTCTATGTCGCTCCGAGCAGTCGTGACATCGCAACTGTCGGTGGGATTCTCAGTACTGATGGTGGGGGAAACGACACCTGGGAGTCCGGGACAATGCGCGACAACACTCTCAGGATCAGAATGTTGACATATGACGGTAGACAGCTCATTGTGGACTGGGAAGGTGTCAGGTCAGACGATCCCAAGCTCGAGAAGGAACTGAACAAGCTTGGTATGAATATTCACGATGTGGCTAGTTCTCATGGAACGCTCGGATTCATTACAGAATTAAGAGTGGCAATCAAACCCTTGGGAACTGAAACTGTTGCCTCGGCTTTGGCTGAGTTCGAGGACTACGATGCGTTGGGTAGGGCTATTGACCAGATGATCAAGCGCGAGAGCCCGATTCGTTACGGCGAAGCGATCGTCATGGCGCACCCGGATGTTCGGGAGGACCTTAGACCTCCACTTCTAATCATGGAGTTTCTGAAGGACTACGAAGAGGAGCTGATCGAGTTCGTCGACCTCAGAAAGCTGAATGCGGATGAACTAGAACGATTGAAGGAGGTCCGCATCAAACTGCCAAAACGCAATCCGAAGGAAGGAAATCAGGTTGCGCTGTTTGAAGGGTACGGGTTTCATGGAGATAGCCTGAGAAACATGCAGAGAAGCCTAGATGAGATTGACAGTCTACTCATGAGCCACGACCTGACTCCGTTCGCGAAGTATGGCCACGCACCTTCCAAATGGTATCTGGGAAACAACAGTCCAGCCTATGGTCTGATCATGCATTCTCGGGAGATACGACCTGAAGGGAAGAGTGGAGAACAGATATTCGATACTGTGCTTGACATTGTCGAGAAGTGTGAGGAGTTGGGAGTAACTCCTAAGCCAGAGCACAAGTGGCCTTTCAGTGACAACGTGAAGAAGTCAAGAATGGAAGAGCTTCGAGAGGCCATAGGCGAGGGCTTCAACACTTTCGTTCTTGATGATGATTGCGACAGCGTGCTGAGCTCAATGGTGTGATTTGGCCCTCCGAATACTTTCGGTTATGTCTCTTAGGTGCTTATATGGGGACTCCAAGACCAAACTATGATGAGAATGGTCCGTCAGAATCGAAGCCCTCGTGGCTTGTTTGACCCCTACTATTGCCCTGACAAGTTGCTTCATCGTGACAGAGAACTTGGCCTGATTGATGGCATCTATCGTGACAGTTACCAGGAGGACTACGGAGTAAACTGCCTGGTCCACGGGATAAGTGGACTGGGAAGTACAGTTTTCAGCCGCTACTTTCTCACCAAGCTGACTCCCAAGGAGTTTGATGCTCACACGGTCTACGTAGATGCTCGTAGGAAGGATGCACTTGAGATAGTCGCAGAGTTGAATGACAAGATTCACAGAGAAACGAACACTCCGATTACAGTGGCATTCGACCTCGATGTTCTCTGGATGCAGTTCAAACGGACGGCTTCGGCCACGGAGAAGAAGACAGTCTTTGTTATCGATGGCATTGATGAAACCAACGAGGAGATCTACTCCAAGCTGGCACATCTATCAAAGGAGATTCGAGCGAGCACAATCGGGGTACTCAACAGTCACGACTACCGACTCTTGACAAAAGGTCCTGCCACGAAATTCGGCTATGACTTCGAGATTCCGCTGGACACCTACACTCAGAAACAGCTCTATGAGATAGTGCGTCATAGAGTTGAGGACACATTTCCTCTGGGTCTAACGGAAGAGATTGTCAGATACATCACAGACTGTGTAATAGAGTTCGATGCCGGAAAACCAAGGACGTCCATCGAGGCACTCAAGGCACTCTGGCCTCTGGCAACGAGCGGCCAGGAGATCACTTCTGACGCCGTGAGAGCAGCCACTTCAAGAATTACGAGTTCAATTCAGGACATGGACGTCATGGACACGGTTGAGGCGATAAGTATGAATGACTACATCACTCTACTCGTTCTTGAGAGCTTGGCTCAGCACCTTATGACCTACAAGACCGAAACCTACATCGACCGACAGACGCTCAATGAACTGGTCATGATAAAGTGTGAGGAGCAAGGAGTCAGGTTCGTTCCGGACGACATAGAGAGAAGTCTTCATACGCTGATATTCCAGAGTGTCGTGTTCGAGTCTGGATACTCAAGGAATCTACTATACGTGATAACTCCTCCAGAGATACTCTATGATGCATCACTCAGTCTGAGGCGTGAACTCTCTAGGAGAAAATGAGATGGCGGTAGACCGGATGACCCATGCAAGTCATCCTGCTTCCTAGCTATCACAAGATTGGAAGCCAATTCTTAAAACCTCATTTCACATTTTAGTGCTATTGGCGATTCCACATGTCGGCATGATTTCTGCTGTATATGTTTGGAGATAGAAGAGCGTTGAGGATATGGATCACAATTGGACAGAAATGATCCAGCTTTACAAACAGGAAGCGGAATCCTATCTGAATCAGAAGAAAGTGAGAGAGTCTGCGGGGGCATACCAGAACCTAGGATATGCGCATGCACAGCTGGCAGAAACAGCTGAAACTGCCGCAGAAAACGTAGACCATTACAGAAGTGCTAGTCGTGCATA
>JBHLPB010000196.1:0-4871 GCA_048939905.1 Promethearchaeota archaeon | reverse complement strand
ACCTCTTTGGCTGGCTTCTGCGGCCGTCACACTGTTCGTATACTCACTTGCGGTTCATTTCATCTTCCGCTCGGTCGGTGTCCCGTTTGAGAGAGACCTGGGCATCAACGGACCTGAGCTTCTCCGTGCTTTCGGGTATGACTATCTCATGAACAACTCAGAACCAATCGAGAAAACGCTTACTCAGATTGGGGAGAAGCAGGATGTGCCCGTCGAGATTGTTGTCTTAAGGAATGACGACGGGCTAGTTGGTGTAGGAGTGATTCAGTATGTGCATCCCGGTCCGTTTCGCCAGATTGGAAGTAGCTCTCTTCCTTCCGCCATAATGGACCACATCAGGCATAAACATGGTGTGCCAGCTTTTGTGATGCATGGTAGCTGCACCCACCAGCAGAATCTGACAACGAAGGAAGACTTCTCCCTTGTGATGACAGAGATTGACCGACTCATCAAGGAAACAGTAGTGTACGACACAGCCTCTGGTCCTCATTGGTCAGACCTCGGCAAATTCAAGGTCTGGACACTCTTTGCTGGCGATGACGTTCTCACGATAAGCACCAGCGCCCCCGAATTCACCGATGACATCTCTCTGGATGTGGGAAGAGAAGCCGCAAACGTTGTTCGTGAGAGAGTTCCGCATGTCAAGAGTGTAGCAGTCGTTGACGCTCACAATTGCATAGACGGTGATGCAGTTTCTGTCATGCCAGGAGACATTGATGCTGGCGAGTATGTCGGAGCGATTTCCAGCGCAGTCTTCGCGACGTTCGATGCTCCAAGGTCCAAGTTCTCTGCTGGATTCCACCAAGTCATACCTAAGAATATCAGTCCTGAGGAAGGAATGGGACCCGGAGGCGTCACAGCCATGGCCTTGACGATTGGAAGCCGCGAAGTCGCGATGCTATCTGTGGATGGAAACAACATGGAGCCGGGATTTCGAGAAGAGTCAATCCGCATTCTGAAGACACAGGGATTTGATGATGCGGAGGTACTGACCACCGATACTCACGTAGTCAACGCGATATCAACATCCAGCAGAGGGTATCCTCCCGTCGGTTTGCATAGAGAACAGGAAACTCTGGATGCGATAGTCCAAGCTGCAAACAGGGCTCGAGAGCAAGTCTCAGAAGCCAAGATCGGACTGGGCTTCGGTGAAGCGAAGAGCCTTCGAACATTTGGCGAGAAAGGATTCGACATCTTGACTCAGGATATTACAGAGGCGGCTGGCATCGCGAAGCGGATTGGAATCCGAGCAGGCGTTGCCGCGTTTCTGCTAGCGGTCCTCCTCACTTTCCTCCTCTAATGGAGGGCAATGTCGCCACAGAAAGGCAAATGAGTAGTCGTTGGATGACAAAAGGTCAACATGGAGTGATGGTAGCATGACGAAGAAGAGAATCTTGGTCTGTCTCACAGGTGCGAGTGGCGCAATCTATGGAGTCAGGTTGATTCGCACACTGAAAGAGCAGGGCCATGAGATCCACCTCATCATATCAAGGTGGGGAGAAGAGACTCTGAAGCATGAAATGAATCTCACGACTGAAGATCTTCGGGTAGAGGTCGACACGACCTACGAGGAGAACGACCTGTATGCCGGACCGGCCAGTGGGAGTTTCCGTCTGGACGCGATTGTTATCATTCCTTGCTCCATGAAGACAATGGCCGGCATAGCCCACGGATACGCTGATAACCTGATAGCGCGAGCCGCCGACTGTGCTCTGAAAGAGAGAAGGACACTGATTCTTGTTCCCCGAGAAACCCCACTGAACCTTGTTCATATCCGCAACATGGCTGCAGTCACAGAGGCTGGAGCTATAGTATTTCCGGCCAGTCCAGCCTTCTGGCACAAACCACATACTGTTGAGGAACTTGTCGACTCAGTTGTTGACCGAGTTCTCACTCACATCGGCGCCTCTGATAAGCCATCCATTGAGTGGACAGGCTCCAAATAGAGAACTACCAGTGCAATGGGACTCCACAGTGACCACACTTCGTGGTTTCGCCTGGGAGACCCCTTTTCGACAAGGCTGCACCGCAGTGGACACATTGGACAATGAGGGGCTGAACATCGTCGGCGTCTTCATGGACCCTCAACAGAACTTCTCTGAGATTCTCCCGAATATGTGCCATGAGAGAGGAAAGGTTCTTCTCGTTGTCAGAGAATCCGTTGATCTCAATCTCCCTCATATCCCCTGATACCGAACCTATCACAACAAACTGATTGCCCTGTAGGGCTTTCCCATAGTACCATGCCTGATTGACACCCTTTGATTCGCTGTCTGCTACGAATTGCACGTCATGTTGCTCAATCACACTCTTCGTGATGTTGAGCATCTCTTCGGAATCAAGACTCGGATCAAACTGGAGCTTGCACGAATCTTCGCTTGTGAGTATTGACTGGGTCAGAGCCTCGACCTGCGAATGAGTCAGTGAGGCGGCATAGGCATCTCTCACGAGCAGCCCATGCGTAGAAGGTACTTCGAACCGCCTCTCGCCATGCTTTTCACATGATACAGTGACATGACCCTTGTCCTTTTCTTCCTCAAAGTTCATGAACTCCATCCGCTGATGACACTTGTGGCACTCAAACATCCGATCATAGACGGTTTCCAGAACCTCAGGGCCGAAGTCTTCTGCGTAGTAGCGGTTGTCCCCATGGCCCTTCTCGCATTCGACCTTTGCTTCGATCACACCCTTGTTGAATCCTGAATCTCGGATAACTATGGGAGTCCCGCACTTGACACATTTGAGGCTCTCTTCGATGGAGGGAATACGATCTATCTCATCTTCTCTCTCTTCGATACGCTTGTATGCATCGACAGTGAGTCCTTTGCGAGTTGTCTGGTGGATAGGGCAGACTATCTCAATCTCAGCACCTTTGCTGTCAACCTTTCGACTCACGATTTCGCCTAAGAGATCACACTCGTTACACTTGAAGACAGCCTTAGCAATCTCATCAGTGACATCCGGGCTCCAATCCAGGTGTTGAATCAACTCGTAGGTATGGCCGTCAGAACATCTCGTCTTGAGCTTGTAGTCCTCTCGATGCTCCTCGATGCTTCGAATTGAAAGCGGCTTACCGCAGTCCTTACACTTCAAGACAGACTGTATCATGGCGCCTTCTGAAACTGATTGGGAAACGGCGTCCAGAACGCCTGCGAATTGAGCAGGTATCTCCTTCTTGCTAGATCCATGGACTGGACAAGATACTTGGAGTTTGAGCTTGTCTCCCTTTATGGAACGATCGTCGATGCTGACGGGCAAGCCGCAGGAATCACAACTCAGGAACCTTTTCATCACTTTGTTCGTGATTCCCTCCTGCGTTTCTCTGGGTACGAAACGAGTGGTCTTGTGACCCCGCGGGCATCTTGATTTCAGAATCAGGACCCCAGCTCTATCCTCGATTTCATCTACGACTAGTCCTTCTCCGCATCGAGAGCAGTTCATAGCGACCGCTACAGATTTCGCAGTGTCCTCTTCAGTGTCCATCTCACTTACCGCAGAATGATACTGAGGAGGAATGCGCCGTTGCTGTGGACCATGAACAGGGCACAGGAATACATACTCCATGCGATTCTTGTGAACGTCAGTGCTCACAAGACCCATTGTAAGACCGCATTCAATACAAATGAACAAGCCCTTGAATAGCTCTGGGGCTGAGCTCTTCGCCTGTGATAGTGGAATCTCTCTCTTGCCCTTATGGCCATTCATGCATTGGACATAGAGACGAAGGTTGCTCCATCGTTCCTCTGCCTCTTGGACGTAAAAGGGTTCTCTACACTTTCTGCACGTGAACATCATGCTCCCACTCCTAAGGCGCGCAGATGGTGAACTTACCAGTCTAGCTGCGGCCCCTCTAAAAGGTATTTCGAAACTCGTCGCTACAGAAGCCACAGTGAAACTGTGAACACAAGGTGGCTATTGCTCTTCAGATTCATGTGTTTCTTTGGGTTTCTCTGCACTTGCCTCTTTGGGCTTCTGAATCCTCGCCGCCCAGAGCTTCTGGAACGACTGGAGAAGAGACACGCCGCCCTGCTGAATTGCCAGAGGCACAGCAAAGAACAAGATTAGGACTCCCCCGGATACAATGAAGAAGGGAAATAGTAGTCCAACCAAAGGAATCCACCAGATTGAGTTTCCAACCAAGTAGAGCGCTGCGCCTAGAATCAATCCGGGCCATGCGTTCGCCATGGGTCGCTTGAGCGCTGTAGCAGCAGTTGCCAGACAAGTCAGCACAAAGCCTCCTGTGACAAACAGAGGCCCAATGGGACCCGTATAGAATCCCAGTAACCAACAGAGTGCGCCCACTACGATGAGAATGAAGTTCGGGTCGCTCGCAAAGTCACCAATTGCACCTTCAGCTATGACCTCATCCAAAGTCAATACCCAGTGCAGCCTACCTTCTTACCTTATATTACTCTTTTCAGCCCACTGTGGTCGAACCCGCTATCGGAAATTGAAGCAAATCCCTAGGTTGGACTTCCTGGATCATCAACGCTCTCAAGTAGACGCTCAGCGCACTTTCTCACCTTGGCTCTGTATCCTCGGGTTGTGTAGACACGAATGAGTTTCATCTGTCTTGCAAAGCTTCGGGCCAAGAGGCTGATATCTTCTACAGGCCAGAACTCGTAGCCCTCCGATCCTCGCTCGAAGAAAACTAGGTCATCCAAAGAGAGCATTCCCGGATAGAAACTCACGGAATCCCTATTGGGGTAGTCCATGTATACATTGCTAGGGTCGATACCAGCCTCCTCCGCAATCTCTTCCTCAACCTTGTATAGACCGTCAGGAGTTGTGATGGATGCAAGGAAGCTATCGTCGGATATTGCCCTCTCAGCTGCCATCTTGATTAGATACCTATTGTGGTAGTCGGTGTA
>JBHLPB010000195.1:0-4896 GCA_048939905.1 Promethearchaeota archaeon | reverse complement strand
GCTAGCAGAGTGTGAGAACCTTGGCTACGTTGACCTCAGCGGGAATGCTATCTCTGAAATCGACACATCTCCTCTGGCACAAAACGTCAATCTACGCAAACTGAAGATTGAAGGGAATAGACTCCAAGAGATTGACCTTGCTCCTCTAAGCGGCCTGAAGCTCCTTGCTGACTTGAATCTCGGTGACAATCAGCTAAAAACCATAGACCTGGGCCCGTTATCCAAGGCCTCGAGACTCGGGGAGCTATCGCTCCACAACAATGAACTCACGGAAATCGATATTGACCCACTGATTGGCTGTAAACAGATGAAGAGTCTGAATCTTGAGAAGAACCACATTTCTTCGCTGGACATCTCAAGCCTTCTCTGCACAAGTTCTGACAGTCTCACTGTATTGGTGGAGCCAGATGTGACAGTAGAGGCCGATTCCATGCTTGAGCATGCTGGGCCGAGAATGGAGTGGGGAGATACTGGTGAGATGAGAATACGTTGGCGTCCCATGCGTGCTATCTTCAAGGAACACGGATGGGATGAAGTGAAGCGAAGATTCAAGATGTATCTGCGTCGACTCTCAGGATACAGAAGATTCGCAGCCAAGAGGGGATTCCTTCAGGGTCTAGGTATGCCCGAGATTTCAGGAGTAGACAAGGACATCACACCGGTGATGGAATCTATTGAGGATGACCTCAGCTTCACCAAAGTGAAGAATCGGTTGTATTATGGCATCGTGGAACTCCTTCGAGAGCAGCTCATTGAGGGTGGGTCTTCATTCTTCCTAGACATTGAAAAGCTCAAGAAGACAAGGGGGAAGACTCTGACCGCAAGGATTCGAAGGGGACGCAAGAAGGAGCTGGAAGAAACCATTGTGCCGGAAAAGAATGGAGTTGTCCACCTGGAACCGTTGTGGCTTACTGTGCACGGTTTTGAGGTCTTGAAGAACCTAAAAATGCCCGTGAAGAAGACTACTGTTGAGAGATTCGAACCAGTCCGAGAGATGCTGAAAGAGAAGGGCCTTGATCTCAAGATGAAGCATTTCAAATCAAAGCGTCTTTCTAAACAGTACTCTGTGACAATGTCTAGTGAACTCAGGCAGTACATTCTGAAGCTTGCATCATCTAGAGCTTCTAGATAGGCAATCTGCTCTGGTAGACGATTGCCCAGATTACAAAAGAAATAAATCCGAAAAGAAAGTCGATTCTGGAATATTGGCGTTCACCCGGATTCGAGCATTCATCAAGGATGCAGCTCAAGATGAAGTCGGCAGAGGTCAATAGTTGGGCGGCTAGACATCTTCCAGTGATAATCGCACTTTCCTGCCTGTGGCTGTCACTGCTTGTAGTGCTTTTGGCAATCCTGACGATAAACTCCGGTTTCATGGTCTATACAATTGACGATACCTACATCCATCTGGCTATCTCTAGGAATCTGAACGAATACTCCGTCTTCGGTGTGACACGATACGAGTTCAGCTCTAGCTCATCGTCGCCGCTTTGGAACCTGATTATCTCTGCAGGGTTCGTTTTAGTTGGCATCACTGATATGATGCCCTTGACTATCAATGTCATTCTTGCATCGGTCGCCGTAGTGACGTTCTACGCTTTGATCAAAGACCTGGATGTTAGTGAGCGATATCTTACTATTGCACTGCTATCCTTTGTCTTCTTCACTTCGTTGCCGGGTCTCGTCTTCACAGGAATGGAGCACACGCTTCACGTAATCCTCTCCCTGATCTTTCTGGTTCTCTCATCAAGAGTCCTCTCCCTAGAAGAGATCAGTGGCAGGGATTCTTTGCCCTTGTTGGTCGTCACCTTCTTTGTATCTGCAGTTCGCTTTGAATCCGTCTTCCTAGCCTTGCCAGTAGCCTTCTTGTTCTTGCTCAAGAAAGATGGGAATCACGCTCTGGCTGTTCTGGCTATGGCGGGTCTCCCTTGGCTTGCGTACGGTATCGTATCTGTGCAAAATGGCTGGCTACTTCTCCCGAACTCTTTGTTGGTGAAGGGCATCGATGCGATGAATGAAGGAATAGGCTTGTTTCTCATTCGCGGTATTGGTGCTCTGGCAGTATCACCACACCTGTTTGTGCTTCTAGTAGCCTCTGTCAAGTTGACTAGTTCTCAAGAACATGGATTCTGGCACGAAAAGAACATGATGAAGCTGATATTCGTTGCAGCTTGTCTCTTGCATCTACAGCTGGGCAGGATTGGATGGTTCTTCAGGTATGAGGCCTATTTGGTCGCACTTGGTATCCTCATAGTTTCAATTCAGGGCCGCCAGTTCCTCTCCGAACTGGATTTGGCTTCACTTGGGGTACCAGCAATAGGAATGAATCTAGACAGAAATCGCTTGTACGGATTGGCCTTTGTTGTACTGTTCATTGCACCGTTGGCGGGACGAGGTCTTCTGTGGATCTACTGGACTCCCACTGCATCCAAAAACATCTACGAGCAACAATATCAGATGGGTCTCTTTCTCGACAGGTTCTACACTGGTGAAGTAGTCTTGATGAATGACATAGGCTGTGCAAACTACCTGTCTGACATTGTGTGTGTTGACAAGTGGGGTATTGGAACCCTGGATGTGGGGCAGTTGTTGCTTAATGGGTCGATGAGTATGGACACGTTGCGAATAGTCGCAGAGGAACACGGCGTAAAAGTGGCGGTAATGTATGCGGATGGACTCGTTCCCGAAGAGTGGGAGGAGGTTGGCCGTTGGACCATTCGCGACAACGTTGTAGCATACAACAGTACGGTGTCATTCTTCGCAGTGATGCCATCTGAAAGGGACAGGCTCATCGACAACCTGGTAGTGTTCTCACCGGGTCTGTCCGATGATGTCATAGAGAGTGGTCTATACACTACACTACTCTGATGACACCATGGAACAAGGATCGTTTCGAAGACTAGGTATGTTACAATCCCTGTTTGGCCCTCTCATAAGCCGCGTTGTACCAATCGCGAAGCTTCTCCTCGGAGATCAACGGCTGGCTGATGATGTCTAGCAGCTCGGTCGCCATTCTCCCCTCTTTGACAAGCTGAAATCCTGTTTGTTTCGTAGCATTGAGAACCTCTCTTGCCATCTCTTTCTCTTCTTCCATCCAGAAAGCATGCGGCCTGAGAACAGAACCTGCAAACTCAATACTGGCATCACGAGCAAAATCCTCCGCGAACTTGACGACTGCGCTAAGGTTCTCTTTCTCCCACCACCCTCCAGTAGATATGAGCGCTATCTTGGAGATGTTCACGTTGTCGTGGAACTTTGCGCGAGTGCGGCCATCTTGGAACCCGAGGATTGGTTCAACGAGTGGCATCATCCGGTTCAGCAGGTTCTGCATCTCTCCTGGGAATGGAAAATAGATGGGGATTGCCAGAACTAGGATATCTGCTTCTCGCATCTTTGGGAAGACCACTTCCTGCATGTCATCGGAATAGATGCACTCTCCCACCTTCTCGAACCAACACTGAAAGTCGCCCATGCAGGGTCTAATCTTGAGGCGTTTGGCGTAGACTATCTCAGTGGACGCTCCCGCTTCCTCCATACCCTGCAGATAGGCGGCTAGCATCTTCGCAGTGTGTCCCTTCTCCATTCTTGCGCTACCGTTTATTGCCAGCACTCTAGTCATCAGACTCACTGGAAACAATCAACGGTGGTTCCTCCTATTGTCTGTATCGGGCGAGCAAGTGTTTTGACGCGTTGACAGATGATGATAAGTGGGAACACATTATTCCGCTACCATGCGTCACGAAGGAGTCTGGAGGATTATAGATGGATATTCTCTCGGTTATCAAGAAGAGACGTCACATTCACAACTTCAAATCCAATCCACCCCCCTCGAGTATGATTGAACATCTACTCGAGGCGGCCAGGTGGGCACCTTCCGCCGGCAACCTTCAGCCTTGGGAGATAGTTGTGATTAGATCGGATTCACAGAAGGCCGGTCTAGTCGAGGCCGCTGGAGGAAAGCAGTACATGCAGTCTGCTCCAGTCGTACTTGTCTTCTGTGCAGACCTGAATCGATCAGCCAAGAGATATGGTGACCGAGGCAAATCCTTGTACGTCATCCAGGATACTGCTGCCGCAATTCAGAACGTTCTCCTCGCGGCAAAAGGCCTGGGACTCGGTACCGGGTGGGTCGGAGCATTTGATGAGGATGGTGTTTCAGGAGTACTCGGTCTACCCTCGCATGTGCGGCCTATGGCCATAATCTTGGTAGGTGTAGCAGACGAGGATCCGAAGCCACCTCAAAGGAGAGAGGCCGAAGAGTTCACTCATCTTGAGAGATTCGGACAGCAGGGGAAATTGTAGCATCAAGTCACCAACGAATCCGGAATCACAGCGTGAATCATTACCTTTTTTGATGCCTCTGACCATGTTTTCTGCAATGCCGAACATTTTCACCAAGAGGGTTCTAGCTCGGTTCACTAGACAGGTACCTGAACTCGAGGAGATTATGAGTTCCAAAAGGCTGGAACTAGATCCCTCGAATGAGTCGCCGTTCGACATGCTTGTGAGGTCCATTGTCTATCAGCAACTGTCTGGTAAGGCTGCGCGTACAATCTTGGATAGGCTCATCGTACTTGTAGGGGAGATAACTCCAGATGCGATTCTGTCAAAGACAGAAGATGAGCTTCGCAGTGTAGGTCTATCCAGACAGAAGGCATCCTACGTGCAAAACGTGGCAAGAGCGTTTGGCAAGGGGGGTTCCCTTGAAGAATACAATGCCACTGAGGCACTGAAAGGACTCTCGACAGAGCAGATGATACAGTTGTTCACTGAAATCAAAGGTGTTGGAGAGTGGACTGTCCAGATGTATCTCATATTTGGTCTTGGTAGGCTTGATGTTCTCTCTCCGGGTGACCTCGGTGTGCGAAAAGGAGTCATGAAGCTCTACGGCCTTGA
>JBHLPB010000194.1:0-4914 GCA_048939905.1 Promethearchaeota archaeon | reverse complement strand
AACTTAGCTTGATGAAGTACAGGCGTAACGGGGATAGTTGGTGAACTTACCCAATTAATACCTGCACACTGCTGAGCATATCTTAGACACGAGGGGATTCCGGCACAATTGCACCGGTCTATCTCACGTCCGCATCTTGTTCTCGCGCTTGGAAATCACGGGCCATCATCGCTTGGCACTCGCCGACAGCATCAGGCCTGACACCGTTAGAGCGCGAAGGCATCATCAATCCCGAGTAATTCCGATAAAAAGCTTTCCAAGGGACCGGAAAACAGGAGACCAAGGAAGGCCAGAAGTCGGAGTGAATAGGACCTTCCTCTTCATCACTGAGCATCTATCGAATGTCAGACATAAGTTTGGTCCCACAATCATCACAGGTGACAACGTGGCCCCGATTCAGCCTAGCCGAGTTCCGAGCTGAGAGGGCGGATAGACACCAAGGACACAGAACTCGACGTTCTCTGATTGAAGGGGAAGTCTGGCTACTTTCAGCCCAGTTTTCCATCTGTGGGAATTGATCCGGTCTGGAGGTAGTGATGGATGGCGTTTCGGCGTGAGAGGAGTCGAGCTGTTTCTTCAAACATGTGAGGCATGTTCGAGTAGGACTAAGCCCTTCTCGTTCCATCCTGGTTATGGCATTGCGTCGTAATAGTCCCAGTCGACGCCCACAAGACTCGCAGGTGACCCGTTCAGAAGACTGTCGATCCATCTCCTCTAACATGCAAGCATCGCACAGCAGGGGGTATTTCCCTTGGGCCCTTCGGTAGACCTGCTCAGCCGACATGCTTACTCGGGCGCCACACCTAGAACAGAGGGACAAAATGGAAACCCCATGCCTCTAATCCAGTGCCCCGTTTTAAGATATTGTAAATCAGACACGAGAAGAAGGTGATGGAAGGGCGGGGGAAACCCCCGCCTTTCTTTCGCAGAGGCAGGAGATATCTGTCCACTGCGCGCAGCTGTCGAATTCTTCCATCTATGTGACCAAAACTACGTACTCAGAATATAAAGAGTGAATGAACGATGACTCTGTATGATTCGTCTAGAAAGACTCTTCGCAAAAGAACCAGCTGACGAGCGGGAACTGCGTTCCGAGAGGGAGATTTACCACCAAATCACTCAATTGTCATAGATGAATCATCCAATCACAATAAAGACGCAAGAGCGAGGTCTAGGAAAGGCGTAAATCAATGCAGCCAGAAGTCATCCCACTAATCAGACTCGACTTGGCATTCGAGAGCATCAGCGGCATCATCGCTTTGATAATCGCGTATTACGCCACAAAGGCATACAATCTCACGGAACAGAAGAGGCTTGCTGACCTATCCACCGGCTTCTTGGTGCTGGCAATTGGGATGTTCAGTCATGTGATAGGAACTTGGTACTTCTATGTCAGGCTTGGTATAGAAGGTGATGTCGTTCCTGAGCTCAGGACCACAATGACCATAGTCACCCTCGTGTATCACTTTCTGCAGATAATGGCCTACGCGCTGTTTGTCCTCTCTACTCGAAGAGGTGGCAGAACAAAACACCCGGAGGTGGCCATGCTGATGGCACTGCCCGTATTGCTAGATGCCAATCTGGAGCTTATCACAATCCTGGTGATGCTATTTGTGGTCGTACAGGCATTGATGAACTATGCCACAGTGAGGAGTCGATACGCACTCTATGTGTTTGTAGGCTTCTTCCTGATCTTCCTGAGTCATCTGTTTCTCATAACGGCAGAAGAGAATGTGTTGAGATACTTGCTCAGTCACGGGCTGCAGTTCCTTGGCTTCATAGCACTCTTGCTGATGGTATACAGGGTAGGCCGAGAGGAATGAGTAGAAAGAGGGCATATCGCTCCAAGATGCGCATCCTCGCAGACATGATGCGCACCATCCAGAGTGAGGGTGAGGACGGTGCAGGCCCGACAAAGATACTCTACAGTGCGAACCTTTCCCATGATCGGCTTACTCAATATCTTGAGGAACTGATTGAGAAGGAACTCATACGAGAAGTCGATGTCAGCGGCAATAGAGTATACATGTTGACCGAGAAAGGTCGGGAGTTTCTAAGGGAATTTGCCAGAATAGAGAGATTCTCAGAGGCATTCGGAATCGAGATTTGAGCTAGGCAAGGGACTCGCTGAATAGACAAGATTTTAAGAATCACCTTTTGGTGTGTCCAGTCAGACATGGGCCGGTAGATCAGCCTGGTAGATCGTTCGGTTCGCAAACCTAATGGAGCTTCCGTAGGTCGAATGTCCGAAAGGTCGCGAGTTCGAATCTCGCCCGGTCCACCATCTAGATTTGTCACATGCCAATGCATTTTACCTGTTTCTTTCCCGTTCAGGATATGCCAGAGATTTTGCGTAAAGAAGTACAGATGAGTTTCGAGGATACGGTCAAGAGGATTGAAACACTATCTGAGGAAGAAGGTTTCACAATACTGCTGACCAAGGGCATGCATGATATGTTCAGGATGAAGCTCGGTATCGATGACTATCCACGAAGAACATTCATACTTGCGTGCTCTGCGGACCTTGCGAAGAAAGCTATGGACGTGTCAACAGACATGTCACATGTCATGCCATGCAGCTTTGTGGTCTCTGAGGAGGAGGGCAAGGTAGTTGTTTCCCATTCTTCCATAATGAAGATGGGTGCGGAGCTTGGTTTCGCCGCAGAGGCGCCAATGAAGGCGGTTATAGAAGAAACAGGAGAACGTGTACATAAGGTCTGGGACAGGTTATGACAACGAGCATGAGAAATCTGTCCTTGGGAAGACTTGAAAGCCCCCAAAGTAACGCACTTTGTAGACAGAGCTGAGAGGTCGATAGAGAATGGTGTTGAATCTTGATGACTTGGACTACCTTAGCCTTGGGAAGAGAACAAGGCTTCATAGGCTCATGTACGAGCATGGCCCAGGCAATGGCCGCATGTTGATTCTTCCAATAGACCAAGGAATGGAGCATGGCCCTTTGTCTTTCTTCCCAAACCCACCAAGTGAAGATCCTGAGTTTCAGTTTAGACTCGCTGACGAGGGCGGCTACTCTGGTATTGCCCTTCATCTAGGTCTGGCGGAGAAGTACGGTGCCAAGTATGCTGGAAGAGTCCCTGTTGTATTGAAGGTGAATGGTAAGACCAAGATACCCTCTGATGCTCACGCATTATCCCCCATGACAGCCTCGGTAGAGGATGCTGTGAGAATTGGTGCCGATGCCATTGGGTATACACTCTATGTAGGCAGTCCCAAACAAGTAGAGGACCTGAATCAATTCAGGAAGGTGAAGGCCGATGCGGATCGTTATGGCATGCCTATCATTCTTTGGTCGTATCCACGCGGAGAGGCTGTGGATCAGAAAGGTGGCAAGAAGTCACTCTATGCGGTAGACTACGCCGCCAGAGTCGCCAATGAACTAGGTGCTGATGCTGTCAAGCTAAACGTACCGGAAGACAATCCAAAGACGCGCTCCAAACAACCAGAGCCCTACAACACCTTGGAACTTGACTATGAGGAGCGGGTCAAGAAAGTTATCGAGTCCGCCGGAAAAACGTTGGTACTCTTCTCAGGAGGTAGCATGCTTGACGATGATGACCTCATATACAGAGCAAGGACATGTCTTGAACAAGGCGCGGCGGGCCTTTTGTTCGGTCGTAACCTCTGGCAGAGAAAATGGGAAGACGCACTCGAGATTACCAAGAGACTAACAAAGATGATGCTGGAAATCTAGGCCAAGCACAATACCAAAGCCTTTTCCTATGGTTTCAGCAACGGACTGAGTGATGTAAATGGGCGAGGAACCTAAACTATACGATGTCACCGTGGTCTGGGACCCGAATGAGGGCGGAGAAGTCCAGCTTGAAGGCAGATCGAGGATTAAGGTTTCGAGACCTAAGGGTGAAGAGAGCTCTCCAGACCTCTACACACCAGAACACCTGTTCGTGGCCTCCGTCACGGTCTGCTTCATGAATTCGTTCATATACTTCACCAGAAGAATGCACATCGATTTCAAATCGTTTGATTGTGTGGGGTCTGGTACACTTGAGCAGATTGGTAAGAGCTTCGAGATTACCAAGATTGAGATCAGGTCAAGGCTCGTCATTGATTCGGAAGAGCTAAGGTCAAAATTCGAGAGAGCATTGTACCTCGGTGCCAAGTATTGCTTTGTTGGTAACTCTATGAAGTCTTCAATCGCTCATGAGAGCGAAATAGTGGTAGAATAGGACAGACCCTTTTGCTATTATGAGATGCGCGGCAATTTTGGTGATTGAAATGAGTGAGGAGTCACACGAATATCACGTAAGAGTGGACTGGACCCAAAACAAGGAGGGCAATCTCATTGTTGATGGAAAGCCAGAAACGAGGATTTCAACACCGCCTGAGTTCGGCGGACCCGAAGGAATCATCTCACCCGAGGACCTCTTTGTAGGGGCTGCAGCAACTTGCTTCATGACCACTTTTGTCACATTCAGGGAGAAGATGAGATTCGACTTCAAGTCCTTCACATGCAAGGGCAAAGGCATTCTAGAGAGAGTCGAGAAGGGCTTTCAGTTCACAAGGATCCACCTAGCAACCACAGTGACAGTTGAGTCAGAGGATCTTGTGCCAAAGGCTGAGAGAGCTCTGGAACTTGCAGAGAGATATTGCCTTGTGTCGAATAGTATGAAGTGTCCTACAGAACATGAGAATCATGTAGTATTGGGATGATTCTAGGATGACGGTGCTCGAATGAAGATGACATCTTCAGACTCTTGTAACGTCACCTTCACCAGTCCTTCTTCCTTTGGTTCTCCAAAGTTCAACTTCCCAATCCCATGCATTGCTTGAAGGTCCTTGGCCCACGGTTCCAAGTTTCTTGATATCCACGCTTCTGGAAGGCCTTGGCGCAGCGAGAGTCCGTTCTCACGTTTGAACTTCCAGAAACCACCATTT
>JBHLPB010000193.1:0-4966 GCA_048939905.1 Promethearchaeota archaeon | reverse complement strand
GGTACTGATGAGCGTATTCTCAGAGGACATAAGGGCTACAGACTGGACGAAAATGGCACGTGCCGTGGCCAAGGAAATCAAGCGCGGAGTAGACGGAGTGGTGATTGCTCATGGCACAGACACACTAGGTTTCACTTCCGCCGCCCTGTCGTTTGCACTTCAGAATCTTCCAGTGCCGGTTGCACTTGTAGGGTCACAACGATCTTCTGATCGCCCGTCTTCTGATGCCGCCAGCAATCTGATTCATGCAACTGAATTCGTAGGACGTGCAGATGTTGCAGAGGTAGTGCTCGTTATGCATGCGGAAACGGATGATAGTTATGCATATGCCCACCGCGGCACTCGTGTGCGCAAGAACCACACAAGTAGGAGAGATGCCTTTCAATCAATTAACTCGTATCCCATCTTCAAGATCGAATCAACCGGAATCACTGAGATTACCCAGCCAATCCATAGGAGAGATCCCGAACGCAAGCTCAAACTGAAGCCCAAGTTCGACGAACGCGTTGCCATTGTAAGGACATACCCTGGACTGGATTCGAGCATAATTAACTATTACATGGATCACGAGTATAGGGGAATAGTCCTTGAGGGAACTGGTCTTGGGCATGCGCCAAAGACAATCCAACCATCATTGAAGCGTGCGATAGACGCTGGCGTGGTTGTGGCCATGACTAGCCAGTGCATTTCAGGCAGAATAGACATGAACGTCTACCGGACTGGAGTCGAGCTTCTTGAGATAGGAGTCGTACCCTGTGAAGATATGCTCACAGAAACCGCATATGTCAAACTGATGTGGCTTCTAGCTAACAAGAAGAGCGACGAAGAAGTAAAGAAATCAATGTCAGAGTCAATTGTAGGAGAGATTCAGATGCGAACAGAGATGGCCCAGTACGGGGCTTCTCTGGAGGCCGAGTGATATGACCGATGAGGCACGGTACAAAGAGCTCGGTTTGAAGGTGGGCCTTGAACTGCACCAACAGCTGGACACAACACGGAAACTCTACTGTCATTGTCCTACACTGATTCGTGATGTTGAACCCACTGACGGATTCGTACGTAGACTTAGACCTACTCAGAGCGAGATGGGGGCAGTCGATCCTGCAGCCCTTTTCGAGTTTCAACAACAAAAGAGATTCTATTACGAGTATTACAATGACACAACGTGTCTTGTTGAAGCCGATGAGGAACCACCTCACGACCTATGTGACGAGGCTATTGATATCGGTCTAACCATGGCAAACTTTCTAGAATCCACACCTGTAGATGAGATACATTCCATGAGGAAGATCGTGATTGATGGAAGTAACACTACGGGGTTCCAGCGAACATGTGTTGTTGCCTCAGGAGGCAGAATCCAAGTTGGGGACAAAGAGATTGGAATCCAGACTATTGGTCTTGAGGAGGATGCAGCCAGAAAGATTGCAGACGATGATGAGAAAAACATGCGCCTATACAGACTCGACAGACTCGGCATTCCACTTGTTGAGGTGGCCACTGCACCAGACATCCACACACCATCCCAAGCGCAAGAAACTGCTCTTGCCATAGGTCTTCTGCTACGATCAACTGGCAAGGTGAAGCGTGGAATTGGAACCATTCGCCAAGATGTTAACGTTTCAATTGAAGGTGGGGCGATTATAGAAATCAAGGGCTTTCAACAGTTAAACATGCTAGATGACCTAGTCGAATTCGAGGCACAACGCCAAGAACAACTATTGAGGATCCGTGACACTCTTGTTGATAGAGGGGTTTCTCTCGACATCATTGAAGGTAGGATTGAGGACGTCAGTGAAATTCTGAGTGGAACAGAGTCAAAGGTCCTCAAAAGGGCAATCAAGGCCGGTGGATCTGTGACCGCACTCCTATTACCTGGGTTTGCAGGTCTAGTGGGACGGGAGATCCAACCAAACCGTAGACTTGGGTCAGAGTTCTCTGACTACGCGAAATTCTGGGGCGGTGTTGGAGGCATCTTCCATACAGATGAACTACCCAGCTATGGGATAACTGAGAATGAAGTTAAAGAGGTCAAGAGGTTTGTCGGTGCAAAGGATGAAGATGCGGTCATTATTGTTGCAGCCCCCAAGAAGAACTGTGAAGACGCTCTAGAAGCAGTACTCAAGAGAGCACGCCAAGCCGTAGTTGGAGTCCCCGCCGAAACCAGAACCCCATTGGCTGATGCAACCACGAAGTATGCCCGACCAAGACCCGGTGCAGAGAGAATGTATCCTGAAACCGACGTTCGACCTGTCAAGATCACCGCGACACGTTTGAAGAGAATCAAGAGGGAGATGCCTGAAACTCTTGAGAATAAGAAGAAGAGACTCGTTGAGCAATACGGACTCAGTGAAGACCTGGCATCTCAAATCACGAGGTCTCTCAACCTAGATCTATTCGAGAGCATAGTGAACCAGCTGGACGTATCTCCTACCTTGGTCGTAGTCACATTAGAGAACACACTCGTAAGTCTGCATCGTGATGGAGTACCAACTGAGAGCTTGGAAGAGGTGCATCTGGTAGATCTCTTCGAAGCAATCACAAGGGACGAAGTTTCCTCTGAAGCAATTGCCACCATTCTTACTCATCTTTCCAAGAATCCTTCTTCCAATGTGAAGGAAGCCATAGAGGAAGCCGAACTAGGAAGGATAGAAACTGCCGAAGTTGAAGAGGTAATCAAGAAGATAGTTTCCGAACGTACAGACTTTGTCCGTGAGAGGGGTGAAGCTGCTATCGATGGTCTTATGGGTGTTGCAATGAAAGAGCTAAGAGGGAAAGTCGATGGGAGGACAGTCAAGAATCTCCTAGCTGTCGAGGTTAAGCGCGTTCTATCTGAGTAGCCATTCAGCGCAGATGATGAAATTCAAACATTCCCGAATCAAATTGGATGAATCAATATATGAATTGAGAACAATGGGAATTCCCTTTGACGAATGATGGGTATGAGGTGCCGCAGGTGGGCCGCTCGCACCATCACCAAATGTGATGATGATTCGATCCCACGACTTCGAGATGTCTCATCTCGAGCCTTGACGCGGAGCTCATGACCCCAGTCTTTGCCCGGAGAATCCGGGAAGATTATGAGTCTCGCGCCCTACCAGTCTAGGCCACTGCGGCGCTTTAGCACCTCTGAAGAGGTCTGGCAGACGAGCAGTCTGGATTCCTCTAATTAAGGTTATCCTCAAGCAGAGCGCATCTCATAGTTTCTCCACTGACAAAAACCTCCTGCGGCACCATCTTCTGTCAAGACAACAATACTTGCCCATTGATTCATATTCTTCTCTTTGTCTGACCATGCACTACGGCGAGAATCGGTGAAGCACAAAATGGAACCGAGATGGCACGATCAAGATGAGTTCTGGGAGACACATAGGAAGGTGCTGTTCTCAGAAGAGCGACTAGAACGTACACACGAACAGGTAAATGCACTGATTGCACTTCTCAACATCAAGCCAAGTGACGCCATACTCGATCTCTGCTGTGGGGTTGGCAGGCATAGTCTAGAACTTGCTCGCAGAGGATTCAAGGTCACTGGGGTTGATAGGACACAACATTACCTGGAGATTGCTAGGACGCAGGCCGAAGAGGAGAAGCTAGATGTCGATTTCATTGAGGCCGATATGAGGGAGTTTCAGAAAGAGAGTTCCTATGACGTGATTCTTAGCATGTTCACGTCCTTCGGATATTTCGAGGACCCCCGAGATCAGCTCCGTGTCTTGAGATGCATGTATACCTCCCTCAAACCTGGGGGAAAAGTGGTTCTTGACCTACTAGGCAAGGAGAAACTTGCTAGAGTCTTCAGGGAAAGGGATTGGTACCGCACGGAAGCAGGCTTCCAACTAGAAGAAAGGAGAATCTCGAAAGACTGGAGCTGGGTGGACTCAACTTGGATACTGATTACAGATGAAGGAAAGGTGAACGAGTGGAAGGTCTCACACTGGATCTACTCTGCAGCTGAGATGAAGGAGATGATGGAGTCAGTCGGCTTCAGTGGACATGAGGTCTACGGATCACTGGAAGGGACTCCCTATGACCATGAAGCCAATAGACTCGTCATAATAGGATGGAAGAGCTAGCATCTATCATCGAAATCTCTGGTGACGTTATTAGGCACAACAGAAATTGACTATCATGACGATTGAGAAATGGAAAGTAGTAGGAGGGCGGATATACAAGCTTGAGAGGGCCTTTGAGAGCATGCTTCATGCTGTTGAGCTGGCAAGAAGACTCAAGGCTGATAGGTACGTGTATCTTCACAGAACCGATGACGGCCTATGGGCTGTATACTGGCGAGAGAAAGAACAGGATACACAATGCAGGCCCGAATACGACTACAGTCTGACGCGTTTCTAATCGTCATCTGGTGCTTACGGATATAATAGGGTCATGTCCCTATGAAAGATCATGCCACTTGACCCTAGTTCTTCTGAGCTTGGCTTCGATGAACAAGTTCTTGTCATCGAGTCCCTCGGCCGAACGGTTCAAGCTGGTCAAAGTGCGAAGTTCGAGCAGCTAGTCCGCAGTTCCAATCTCTCTAGCATAATCAATGTGACTGGCTGGACGCGAGAAGCTGTACACGTACTTCTGGCTGTTGGTGAGGACAAGAATATCAAGTTATCACTCAGAAATGGGCAGCGGTACTATACAGTTGTGAAATATCCAGCGGGCTTCATGTTCTCGGCCCTTGTAGAGTCAATTGTGGTTGGAGAGTGGTAGTTCGCATCAAACAGTACGTCTTCACTCATGGCACAGACGGCAATCTCTTTATCTCAGACAGTTGTCATTGATTTCGAGGTGTTGCATTGAGCCTCTCATTCAAGACTCTTGATGATGTGGACTATGCTGGAAGAAGAGTTCTAATTCGGGTCGACATGAACTGTTCTGTGGATCCGGAAACCAAGAGAATCACAGATGACTCAAGAATCATTGCTATACTTCCAACACTCAGAGAGTTATCGAAGAGCAAGAC
>JBHLPB010000192.1:1455-4977 GCA_048939905.1 Promethearchaeota archaeon | reverse complement strand
GTCCTGCTTCTATCCATCGAAGCAGCCTTTCATGATCATGCCCAGGACAGCTGTTCTCAGGTCGTCTTCCTCTTGATAGCCCTCCATCTCAACGTCACAGATTCGGACAGTTGGCACTGCAGCCAGATCATCTTCAGTGACTCCCGAATCTGGGTCGTCCACACTCACAACAGATAGCATGGAATGCGACACACCGAGCTCATCCATGATGCCAGTTAGGGAGTCGAACACAGGACCACAGAACACACAGTGTTCTGACTTGTAGAACGTAATGCACGCATCTCTTCCACAAGGTAGTTCTTTCTCTTCTTCCCAAGCCGGCAAGGTCACGATGAACCTACTACCCTGGCTCGGGTTTCCTGTCACACGATCTTCGACCCAGACCGCACCACCAAGATCGGACACGAGCTGATTGACAACGGTGAGTCCAAGACCACTGCTTGCCGCGTGTTCGTCGTGCCTCCCAGTTCTCCTGAAGATGCTCTCCTTGAGTTCATCCGAAATGCCGGGGCCGTGGTCTACGAACTCTATTCTCATCCTCTGTCCCATGTCCACAAGCTCCGCATTCACGTCCATTTCGACATCTTTCCTCTCATCATACACCAGAGCATTGTGGAGTATGACGAAGAATACGTTCCACAACCAAGCATGCGCGGGCACCCAAAACTTGTCATCCTCTATGTTTGTGTTGACCTTCAGACTCTTTGTTTCGAAGTCCCTGTTTGCCTCCCGCAAGCCTCTCTGAAAGTGCGGCCAAAGGTCTGTCTTTGATATGCTTGGAGGTGAGTCTTTGAGCATGATTATTGCTCTCATATTGGCTATCATTCGAGAAGCTCGTCGGATGTTCCACTCTGTCTGCTCGAGCACCTCTCGATGATGATCAGGAATATCCAGGGTCGTACTGAGGAACTCCAGTGTGTATAGCGCACTATGGTTGATGTTGTTTAGGTCAGACGTCATGATTCCCAAGTACAGATCTCCCCGATCCTTCTCTTCCATTACTCTCTGTTCTGTGGCGCGGCGCGCCGTCACGTCGAACGCCATTAGACCTATCTCCGCTGGTTTCTCAGCTCCCGTGGTAAGCGCTCGTGACGAGATGTTTACCCAAATCATCTTGTTGTCGGGACGTTTCATCTCAATCTCTATGCCACTCACGTTCTTGCCGCGGAGAACTTCCTGAATCAGCTGCTCTCCCGGATCGTAGTCTGACGTAGCCTCCGGCAGAAACTCACTGAACGACCGTCCAATTATCTCACTGCCATCACAGGCGAACAAATCTTCAGTGGCCTGGTTTATCTGCTCAATCACACCATTTCTGTTGAGCATGAGGTAAGCTATAGGTGACATGTCGTAGAGGGAAGCAAATCTCTGTTCAAGTTCAATAACTTCGGTTTCGAGGGCGATTTGGCGAGATACGTCTCTGACGGATGCAAGAACGGCCGGTTCTCCTTCGTAGATAACTTCTACAGGGTGAATCTCCACCTGTATCGTATCGCCCTCCTTTGAGCGTAGTCGCGTATTGAATGCACTCAGTTCCTGTCCTGAGTATAGAGCGTCAATCATCTTGCGATCATATCGCTTTGCAAGTGGGTCGAGGATTTCTTCGAATGACAAGTCAGTGATGTCCTCCTTGTCATAGTTCAGCATCGTAGCGAATGCCGCGTTTGATACGACTACGTCCTCGTCTAGCAGGATGATTATCCCATCGTGGACAACATCAAGGAGCTTGTGTTGCCACTCTTTTTCCTCTCTTTCGACAGCCATCTATATTCACCATTGTCTGGAATATGACTGACAAGCCGGTTGTTCTATGTGCGCTGCTTTAATAGTTCTACCTTGTCCAACCGACATGGCAGCTGTTCTCATGGTTTATTAGTTCTCATTAGAGGCATCGAACATGTCAGTCCGACAAGGGTCAGGGTCTTTCCGGCGCTCGAACCAACAGTTGGTCAGACCAGTCCAAGAACCAGCTGGGACGAATGTCACTAGGCTAGCATTGATATTGATTCCAAATCTGAAAGCTTGTACAGGTGAAAAGATATACCAACCGTAATCGACGAAGAATGTTGCTCAGGATGTGGCAGCTGCCTGAAGGTGTGTCGTTACGGTGTGTACGAGAAGCTCGATGAGAAGCCACAGGTTGCCCACATAATGTACTGCAAGGAATGCGGCGAATGCATAGACGAGTGCCCTGAGAACTGCATACGGTTTCGCGAATAGCCCTGATTTGCAGTGGGCAAGCTACTGTAGAAGCATGCAGAGCGAAAATGGCTATAGAGCATTCTCAAACTTGTCTATGAACTCTACATACTGGTCGATGCCCTTCTGCCAGAACTCTACTGTTGCGATATCAAATCCTATCTCGGCTGCCAATTCCCTCGGGGATTTGCTAGAACCTGCAGCCAACAGGTTCTTCAGCTTCGGTACGAATTCTTTGCCTTGTTCCTTGTACAGTCTGTACATGGCGTACACGAAGAGTTGCGCATAGACGTACGGATAGTTGTAGTAGCGGTAATTGGGCATGTAGAAGTGCAGCTTCATTGTCCACCAATAACGCATCTCTGGCATCCAATCGATAGCATCGCCGTAAATTCGGTTCCGTGCTTCAATCCAGAGGTCAGAGAGCTTCTCACCGTCGAGGAAATTCCCCTTCTCCATCTGCTCGTAGATGCTGGTTTCAAAGAACACTCGTGCTGACACTTGGAAGGCAGCCTGGCCGAACTGGTCAAGGATTGTTCCGAGGACCACCAATTTCTCTTCCCTGGTATTAGCCTGGCCCAGAAGCTTTTCTGTCAGTAGAAGCTCCCCGAAGATGGATCCAGTTTCTGCGACACAGCTCCCTATCTCATAGTTCGAAGGTTTCTGGGTGCGTGTACCAAGGTATGCATGTAGTGCATGGCCAAGTTCATGAGCCTGAGTGTACATGTCTCCTAGCACGCCGTTGTAGCTTTGCAGAATGTATGCACTCTTCCCTGAATGCCAAGTGGAGCAGAAAGCCCCAGAAGTCTTACCGGGACGGACTTCGCCGTCGATATGTCGGCGCTCATACATCTCGTCCATCCACTTGCCGCTCTCTTCGTCAAAGTCCGTGTACGCTTGAACTATGATACTGCGCGAATCTGACCAGGAGTACTTCCTGTCCGGAGAGAAGGGAAGAGGCGCAACCTCGTCCCAGTTGCCCAACTTTTCCAACCCCAAGGCTTTCGCTTTGAGCCGGAGGTACTTCCTAAATGTCTCAACGTTGTTCTCAACCGTAGTTAGCAAAGCGGTGATAGTTTCTGCATCTACATCATTGGAGATGAGACTCTGAGTCATGGGAGTGGGCCAATTCCGAGTCTTGCTCATTTTCAAGTGGTCTTCGCTAATAGATCTCACAGCAGTTGCCCACAGCAGCTTGTCTTCTCCTAGCCCACTGAAGACGACCTGATGGGCAAGCTTCCTAATCTCGCGATCAGGGTGCTCGTACAGTCCTATGATCTCACCGTATGGCATCCGCTTCTTTTCACCATCAATCTCAATTTC
>JBHLPB010000192.1:0-1445 GCA_048939905.1 Promethearchaeota archaeon | reverse complement strand
AAGTGACGCACATCAAATGTCCGCGTGGCCAACCAGTCACTCTGGAGTTGAGACCATGCATTAATCCCGTTCTTGTCCTTCAGGATTGCAAGCTTCTCTTCAGCCTCACTGAGCATGTGTGGAACCTGTCGCTGAATACGCTCAAGCTTGTGTTTGTACTCGGATAGGAAAGAGTCGTTCACAATGTCTGGCCTTTTGCTTATCAACTGGCCAAGCTCAAGTTCCATGAAGGCAAGGGCTTGTCCTACGAGCATTGATGCGTTACGTCTTCTATCGTTCAACCGCTTCGCAACTTCATCTGTCATGTCGGCAGAATACGCTAGGTTTGAATACATGAAGGGACCTTCGTACTCTAGAGAGAATTCATCGGCCTCCTCAAGTAGGGAAAGAACTTCTGCTGGTCCATAACCAACAACACTTCCCCTGTGCTTTTTTCGGAGCTCTTCGGCCGCAGCAACAGCAGCACTGAGTCGTTCCTCAACGTATCCGGGGTCATCAAACTCCACAAGTTGGGACAGATCCCAAACATCCTCTGCCTCTGTCAAGATTCTCAGCCAACTGAACGGAAAGTGAATCTCTTAATAGTTCTACGAAAAGGCAGTGGAGATTTCAGCTGGCAGAGCCTATCTAGAATCTCAACCTTACTACCCAGAAAGAAAACCGGATAGGTACAGTGTTATTATGAATAGCACTACTGCGACGACCAGGAGAACAGCCTTCAGAATCACACGCCGTACAGTAACCATATCAACTTCTCAGCTAACTGGACCGACTTATATGAGCATCTGTTGGCGCCGAGATGTGTAGAAGTGTCGAATGGATAGACGCGTCTAGGCTGCTTGAAAGATGAGGAAAGTGTAGTGCCCGAGCCTGCTGAGTGACTCAATGGAGCAATCTGGATCCAAATTGGACACCGCCTTTGTCCTTAGGTCAATGTCCAGTCCCTCAATGAACTTGAAATCGCACTTCGTGAGTATCTCGATGTTGTCGACCGAGTATAGAGAGCAGGGCTGAGTGACTATGAGCATGGCCCCATCCTTCATTGTGCTTCTCACAGTGAGTAGACTGCGCTGGGCGTCTGTATACGTCTTGTAGTATTCGAAGAGATAGCCAACCACATCATTGTTGAAGACACCAAACTGGAAGCAACCATTTGGAAGGCGGCCTTGGTCCATAATGTGGTCATCGAGCCATGTCTTCTCTTCCGGATGTGACTGAACGAATTCAATGTCAGAGGGTCGAAAAGCCGCTTCAGTCGTCATTGCTTCCAACCTCGCGTGGATTCCTCTCGCCCTATTCTGGATTCCATTCTCCTCAAAGAGACCAAGAAGGCCATCAAGCCTCATGCCATGCAAGTCAGTGCTATAGGTCGTCAGACGCTTGAATCCATGACTCTCACTGGGAGGAGATGTTTGGTGCTTTCTGGACCATTCAGCAAGGAAGTC
>JBHLPB010000011.1:0-20273 GCA_048939905.1 Promethearchaeota archaeon | reverse complement strand
ACAATATCACAACGGTCACAAAAGTGATTGCGACATACAGAAGCATCAGAGAATAGACAACATGCTTAGTATTCATTTTCATCGCCTTCAAATTGAAATAGATCTTCAATTCCTACATTGAACAAACGAGCGAAACGGAATGCTAGTTCCAGAGAGGGGTTGTACGTTCCTTTTTCTATCGAGATTATTGTCTGTCGTGTTACTCCAACGTGAATTGCAACGGTTTCTTGCGTCCAGTCCGAGGAGTTTGATGCAAGGCGCATCTTCTGTTCACGATATTCCTTGACTTTGTTTGTGATGACCACTCGCCACACCAAATGTAAAGTATACTTTACGTAAAGTGAATTTTACATATTAAGATTTCGCCTTCATGTTTCAGATAAGTATGCGTCCTTCTCGTTTGATTTCTCCCTTTCATTGGTTCTTGTCGTTCTACTTGGACTCGCACTCTTTGACTTGTTCAAACAGCACAATAATCTGTGACATTCTGACCAATGATTGTGGACAGCCATCTCGAAAGCCTAATAAGAGCACCCAAGGCTCGAGTCCCGAAGCAGGTGTGTTCGACAATGAGCTTTGAGTCGTTCCCAGAGCCCCAAGTGAAATCGCCAGGTAATGCTAGACCCCGCAGGGGTCGAGGATTCAGTGCAGAGGAAACCAGCCGTGCTGGACTTACTATTACTGAAGCTCGTCAAATGGGCCTGATTGTTGATTTCAGACGTAAGACGGCACATGATGAAAATGTGGATGTCCTGAAGAGCTACGTGAAGGCGCTCGACCAGATTATTGCAGAAGTTAAGAAGGTCAAGCCTGAACCTGCTGAGAAGCCAGCGAAGAAAGAACCTGCGAAGAAGAAGCCGGCAAAGAAGAAGACTCCTGACAAGGAGCCAGCCAAAAAGGAGCCAACCAAGAAGAAGGCTCCCAAGAAGGAACCCGCTAAGAAGCCGGCCAGGAAGAAACCTACCAAGAAGGAAGAAGAGGCCATTGCCGAGCTTTCCTCCTTGAGGGCTGTTAAGAAGGAGGAGGCCGAGAAGCTTGTGGTCGCGGGGATAGTTACACTCTCTGATTTGGCATTCTGTGAGATTGACGAGGTCGCCAAGAAGACTGGCATAGATGTGAATCGAATCTCCGCTATGATGACCGCGGCTCTCAAGAGGATCTGACGTTTGGCCACGGGGGGTCACCTGATTGGACTACTCCCGGCTCATCGAAGTCCTAGAAGCGCCCATTGACTTGGGGCGTCCTGTGATTATGCCGGACTTCTATGTTGATCACTTTGTCATAGCAGGCAGTTTTGAGGAGTTTGTGGCAAGTCTGCAAGTGCTGGCCGAGCAGGGCGGTGGAAATCTGCTCGGTAACACGCAGTTCATTCGCAGGGGTGGTAATGCGGTGAACACTGCCTCAGCACTCTTGTCGTTGGGCATGGATCCTGTTGTGATTGTCACGACTGATGAATATGGGTCGATGATACTTCCTACTCTGGTTTGTCCAGATCTTGATCTCAGTCACGTACATACGGATGGAAGACTCTCTTCGACTGTTTCAATTGAAGTTGAGCACAATGAACGTCGAGTCAACCTGATGGTAAGTGATAGTGGCTCTGCGGCAGAGTTTGACTTCTCAGATCTTACAAATGACGATCTAAGAGTCATTCGTGAGAGCAGTCTTGTAGCACTGCTGAACCTCAATCACAATCCGAATGCGGCAGGTCTTGCTAGTGATCTGTTCCAGATGGTGTCCGAGTCTTCTTCAGCCAAGAAGTTCGTTGATGTTGGAGACCCCTCAGGAAACCAAGGGATAATCGAACCACTAGCAAAGAGCGTACTCTCGGAGGGGCTTGTGGATGTCCTTAGCTTGAATGAGAGTGAGGCACGATGGTTTGCTTGGGCACTAACGGGCAAAAGTGAACGATGGAGGAGCCTATCGTCCAATCATGATGATTGGTTGTCTGCCGCAAGACTGGTCTCCCAAGAAACTGGGGTGCGAGTGGATCTACACACCCAGTATTTCTCTGCCGCACTGAATCAGGACGAGGTCAACATAGTTCCTACTTTCGATGCAGTAAGCAGAGTCGCGTGTGGTGCAGGTGACGCATGGAATGCGGGGGATATACTTGGGACACTTCTGGACCTCGCCCCCATTGATAGGCTAACATTGGCAAATGCTGTTGCAGCTCTCTACGTGTCGTCATCTACAGCATCGCACCCAACATCAGAAGAGGTAGTCGAATACCTCCAATCCCATCCTTCCCTGCAGGAAACGGGCGAAAGACTTGTTAGACGTAAATGATAATTGCTGGACTACTACTGACAGAAACTTCAGGTGCGTTATCGAAGTGGAACTAGAGCGCGTCCTCACCAAACTGAAGTTTGATGAGTCTGTTAGTGGATATGCTCTAATTACAAACGATGGTCAGCCATTCCTATCTTTCTCTCTCCCCGATGAGATTCTACCCCAGGTCCAAGGGGCCCTAAGGATTCATGGCGGCCAGTTCAATCTGATCAATGTGATGACGGACAAGGGCATTGCGATTCTTGCGAGAGCCGACGCGAACTGGGTCCTTGCGGTCCTATTCTCCCCTGATTTTCAACTGGGCGTTGCATTGCAGAAGACCAAGGAAGTTGTCGGTCTAATGGAATCTGTTGTGCTGCCTCCACCGCCAGTACCAGTTGCTGAGCAGGCGGCAACTCCGCCTAGACAGGTTTCTCACGAAGTCGCAGCAGGCGCGCCTGAAGTTGCTCCTCTTGAGCCCAGCACGATTGCCGAAGCTCCCCGAGTGGAACCCCCCGCAGAGGTTGAGGTTCGGCACGGCTGTGTTGTTCGTCGAGATTCCTTGTTCAATGATGCGATGGCAATTGATGGACAGCTGAATAACGAGCTCAAGAGTCTTTTCTCTAACTTGGGTGTCGATGTCTTGCTGATGGTTGACGAAAAGCGAACGGCATTCAAGATCGCCGAGAGCCTCGGCAGGGAAACCGAACAGGTATTTGAGATCATTGCCTGGTGTGTTCAGAAACAGATTCTGAATATCGAGTGCCCCGAGGAGCAAGAGGCTGGGACTATCGAGATAGTTGAACTGCCCGTATTCGAGGGAGACCTCGGCAAAGTCAAGTCAGAACATCGAGAGCTTCTGGCAATGTGTAATGGTGAGAGGACACTTCAAGACATTGCGAATCTCATGGGCATTCCATACTTCAAGGCATTACAAAGCATTATACCCTATCGGGGAAAGACTCTAACGTTCATACGCAAAGGAATGAAATCCGTAGATTAGACTGAGACGTGATCAAAGTGGGAATCAAGGGAAAACTGGCTTGGACACTGAGAATCGACAAAGTATCCAAGGTCCTATTTCAGGCAAGCTATCGAGAGCTAATGAACCTGCTCATGACTACAAGTGCCAGTGTCGATGAAATCAATCGCAAGATGCAGGCGATTGGTTTTCGGGTGGGCGAAACGCTTCTTATGGACTACGCCGATAGAATCCGAGAACACGCCGCAGAGTTTGCAGAGTTCTCTAACACACTGAGCCTAGCCTACAAGGTAAACTCGGGGCAAGAGTTCACAGACGTCTTCATTAGTGATGACCGTCGCACCATCAGGTTCACCGATGAGAACTGTCCTGTCTGCGCCGGTGTTGTGATAACAGATATGCCAGGGTTACAGTATTGTGCCATTGTGAGCGGTGTTTTCGATGCAGTAATGGATCTACGTGGCTTCAGAGCAGACAGTTATCAAGAATCATGCAAGGCACTCGGTGATGAAGCCTGCACATGGACCCTGTCACTCAGAGACTAGAGTGCATGGGCCTCATTGCCAGTTGTCCACAGGTGAATAGAAGCCGCAGGCGCAGACCATCGAGCATATGTATAAAAGAGCACAGACCAAGAAGACCACAGAAGCACGAATTGGAGGACCACCACCCTTGGGACAGACGCTTGGTACTTTCGTCGGACTAATCACAACATTTGCGATAGCTTTTGTGATTCTCACACTTGGAGGTATAATGCCCGAAGACCTCATCTCCTCGACAATTGTCAACGACTTCCTGTCTCTTCCTGACTTGGAGAATAGGCTAGTAGTCGTGGGCACCGTCCTGTACCCCGGTCCCGTTGGAATCGGTGTTGTTGGTCTTGGAACCATAATAGGCAGTGGTGCGGAAGGCGCAACAGTATTGATGGCACTCGCGTGGGGCACAGGTGGTCTTGTCGCTGGGCTCTTGACTAGAGACATCCTTGGAGGCATTCTGGCTGCCCTCTTTGCAGTCGTCTTGGGTGCATTTCTCACCTGGATGCTGGTCTTTGTCATTCAGACTCCTGATTTCACTCAGCTCTTCAGCGGCCCGTCCCTAGTATTGCTTGAGGCCATTCTATACGGTTCTCTGTACCCCTCCATAGCGGCCGTGATCGGTGGCATTCTTGGGGGAGGAATCACGAGAGAACGATAGTCGCCATGCCAGGGCCACTACTCTCTATCATTGAAATGCCGTCCACATTCCGAACATAACATAGGCCTAGACTTGAACACAGCTCCACATTCGCAGGTCGTCCGAATTGATTCTGGAGGCGGTAACTTAGTCTCCCTTTGAGCCAGACTGATGAGTTTCACTAGAGGTAATGCGGTGACCAACGAAAGCAGTCCAACGATGATAGAAGTACTGAACAAGACAACGACATCCCAATTCCGGCTGGCGCTGGCCCAGAACGCAGGGTCGAGAACCAAGATTGATGTTAGCGACAGAATGCCGATTATCACGCCGACCCACACAGATGTCCTCACTGCATTCCAATGGGACTTGGAGAATGGGGCAATAATGACCCCAATTGCTAGCCATGAAACAAGATACGCAACTATCGTGTTTGGATCCAGAAGGTGCGGCACGGACTGCTGCAGTCTCTCACACCCAGCCAGAAGAATCCAGACGGTGTCAAACGGGCTTGGATAGGGAACCGGGTCAGGAGCTAGCAATATCACAAGTAACCATGCTCCTGTGACAGATCCTGTGAGCCCACCGAGGAGATTCCTCATGATATGACACCTAGTCTGCTCAAGTCCTGCGGCAGCGTGCAGCGTGGCCACTTAATGCTTTCCACACCCCTCGACTGATATTCTGTGCCTCTCGTCATGCAAAGTTATCAGAATAGTCATCTGGAACCGCAATCGTACCACAATCCTTTTCAGACCACCCCTTTGAGAGTTTCAAAGAGCGACAGGTTCCGGGCAGTCCAGAGTGTCGAAGAGGTGCTAGTGAATGAGTGATGAACTGGAAAGAGCTCTTTCGCGGCTAAGGCTTGACGACCAAGTCATTGGCTACTCGCTAATGACCAGGGTAGGACGCCCCTTCGTCAGTTTCTCATTTCCGGATAAGCTCTTCCCTAGAGTGAAAGATAGTATAAACCTCTACAAGTCAGATTTGCGTCTGATGACCACAGACACAGAGAATGGGCTGGTGGTCCTCTCTCCTGTAGACGACAATTGGATTCTGTCAGTACTCTATGTTGACGAGCTACAGCTCGGACTGGCAATTGCCAAGACCAAGAACGTCCTTAGACTCCTTGAAGGATCAGAGCTTCCTCCGCCTCCAGAAGATTTCGAAGACTCGGCTGAGTCAAATCTCAAGGTCCTTGAAAGCCTTGCTTTGCAGGCTGCATCAACCACTCCGGCGGACACTCCGACAGAAGTGAATTCCACAACTGAACCAGCAGAAGTTGAGGAACCTGAATCAACTCCCTTTTCATCATTGCCTGATCGACCTCTTCATTCCTTCAACATCCAGCTTTCAACGATTCCTACAAGGGGTACGACATACACCGCGGCAGTGACCTTGGACTCTGAACTTCACAACGAGCTGAAGGAAGTACACAAGAACTTCGGGTTCGATGTCCTGATGCTCGTCGATGGCTGCAATAGTGTGGCACAGATATCTGACTCAATGTTCCAGTCCAATGAACGGGTTATTGAGGTCCTAATGTGGGCAGCATCAAAGTGGATTGTTGACATCCCGGAGGCAAGAGAGGAGACAGTGGCTGCAGAAGTAGTAATGGGAAAGCTGGTCAAGTGTCCTAGGTTTGAGGGTGACCTCTCTAAGATGAAGAGTGATGACATCGAGGTTTTGAGACTCTGTACTGGCACTAGAACGACGCAAGAGATAGCCGATTCGACCGGAATTCCACATCCTAAGGTCGTTGAGATAATCGTCAGGAATAAGAAGCACGGAATGAAGATGATAGGTAAGACCACATGATTCAACGTGTCCACGAGGTTCCAAAACAATGCCTAAGATTGAGAATCCATTGCTAGTGAGTCTTTATTCTCAGTGGGTTGGCAGAGTCCTTTCAGAAACCAACAACATCGACGAAGCCAACGAGAAGTTGCGTGAAGTAGGGAAAGAGATGGGATTTCAGCTCTATCTTTCTACAGAGTTGCCTGAAAAGACGAACAGCGTATCTGGCAGCGAAGATGTGCCAAAGCTGGTTGATTCAATCTTCAGGTTGCTTCACAACAGGAAGCCGTCAAATGTTGACTACTCTTCTGCTGATACGGTACGTGTAACAGACAAGAATTGTATCTGGTGTCAAGATATCACTCTCGAAGGAATGCATGGATTCGGGTACTGCGAAGGTTTCAGTGGCGTTCTTGAAGCGATTCTCGAGTTCAAAGGAGTTGAGGCCAGGGTATCTCAGGAACTCTGTAGAGCAACCGGAGATGGTAATTGTACCTGGATTATCCGCTTCTAGGCATTATCTGGCACGAAGCACTTAACACTCTGTTAGCTTCCGGATTCGACGGAGGTGTGATGATGTCTAGGCGCGAAGAGGTGATTCCTTGGTGGCAGGGCAAACTCAAAGACAAGGATTTGATGAAGGCTTTCTTTGCGAAGACTTGGAATAAGCTCGCAAACCGAATAGGGTTCATGTTTCCTGATCAAGTCAGAGACCTCTACTACAGCGCCGGCCGCCTTGCTGGTCTGGAGGCGCAACGAGAATACTTCAAGATTGGAAAGCAGAAACCTCCTAAGAACTTCAAGGGAATCATCGATTTCGTCAAGACCGTTCTCTCTTTCCTTCTCGTGCCTTTCGGCGATGTCATCATTGAAAACATATTCAAGGCCACGCATGACGAAGAGGCGGTGCTTAGAATCCCTGACAATCCGTACGCCTCAGGGTATGAATCAGAAGAGCCCTCCTGTTTCTTCTTGAAGGGCTTCATCGAAGCCATAACCGAGTATCTGGTTGATTTCAACAAGATTGAGTATGAGAAGTTGGTTGTCACAGAGGACACTTGCATGTCTGCCAAGATGGATGCTTGCAGATTCAGGATAACTTTATCCCATCCTGCTCAAGAATAGAATGACCAATAGTACATACGTTGACCATACGTATTGCTTAACTAGCTTCAAGTGCTAGTCAGAACGGTGGACACACCAAATGCGGCCAGCTTGGAAACGAAAAGCCATTCTTGTACTATGCCTGGCATTGCTCGGATCAAGCATTGCAGGACTAGTCCTATTTGGTCTGAGATCCAATAGCAAGTCGCTCGTTGTTCAGGACGTTTCCCACTCTGCCTCTGCAGCTCCCGTCTTGTCCGATTTGGATGCCCGGACTACTTGGTACAAGAACACAACATCTGTGGGACTAGATCTCGCTCTTCTCGTTGTCGAATTTGGTACAACTGTCCTACTATCTGACGGATTGACTCAGTCTATTGCCACTGGATCCCTCCTCTTGGTGATTGGAACAGTTTCGATAGAACGCAAGGAACATGAGCGACCGCAGAAGCTGCGGGACCGAGTATTGGAGATTATCACCAACAGCCCGGGAATACATCTGAGAGAGCTTCATCGCAATATCGGATGTGCGATGGGCGCACTGCAATACCATCTGAACAATCTTGAGGACGAAGGCATAGTCATTTCCATGCGAAATGGAAATGCTCGGCACCTGTACCTTAGCGGTTTTTGTGATGATGAACAGGTACTTCGATTGACTTCACTCTCAAGAAATCCTACTGTACAGCTAGTGCTCAGGGAGTGCATGGCCAACGGTCGTATAACCCAGGCAGAACTAAGCCGAACTCTCTCGTTGGACAAGAGTCTAATCTCCTACTACGTGAATAGTCTAATCAAGAACGACATTCTGAGAGTAATCCGGGTCTTTGGAAGGGAGCGCCCACTGATTCTCACCGACTGGGCAAGAGTTTCTCTCTCCAGTTTCGGCCTGCTGGTACAATAGTTGAAGTACCTCTACCTTTATCTTTCATCAATTGCGAAGCTGGAGTCAGGTTCATCAGCTCTGTTGGTGTAGCCACTCACAGCATCAACTATTGAGGGATCAGATAATGGCCGACGAAGATGTCTGGACTGCAGATGACACATACGAAGGCATAGACATCGAAGAAACAGAACGTGTGTCAAGCGCCGTCCGCCTTGTGAATGTTTCTAGAAGATACAGCATCGGGAAGAGAGAGATAGACGCACTTCGAGATGTCACGCTAGATGTCCAGACGGACGAGTTTGTTGCGATTTCTGGCCCTTCTGGTTCTGGGAAGACCACGCTTCTGAACCTTATTGGTGCTATTGACTACGCTACTGAGGGACGAGTCTTTGTGATGGATGTGCCAATTGGGGACTATGATGAATCATTCAGGGCAACATTCCGCCTTGTCAATACGGGTTTCATATTCCAAAGTTACAATCTGATTTCCACTCTAACGGCACTAGAGAATGTCATGTTTCCGATGCAGCTCTCTGATAAACCTCTTACCGAAATACGCAGTGATGCGCTGAAACTACTCGAAACGGTGGGTTTGGCAGAGCGGGTAGACCACTTACCATGGCAACTTAGCTCTGGAGAGCAACAGCGGGTTGCAGTTGCAAGGGCGATGGCTAACGACCCTCCGATAATCCTAGCTGATGAGCCCACTGCAAACCTTGACGCAGAGAGCGCAGAGATGGTACGTAGTCTGCTGCGTGAACTGCATCATCAGGGAAAGGCCATCATTATTATGACCCATGACGAACATATCATTGGGACCCCCGCTGCCCGCCATATTCGGATGGCTAACGGAGAGTTATCCACTGATGTCTGAACAGGACTACGCTTCCAAGGACTTGAAGAGAAGGCCCTTCAGAAGCACTCTGATTCTGGTTTCGATGACAACCGTGGTGGCCGCGACTACATTCCTATTCCTATTTGGCAATGTGCTACTTGATGTAACATCATTTGTGACTTCGAGTGATACAACTACATCACTCGGAGTGTTCTTTGAAACCTTCATCTGGGCCACGATTGTACTGGTGTTGATTCTGGGTGCCGTTGTTGTTTCAAGTACTGTATCCCTAGAAATGGTGACTCGCCGAAAGGACATCGGCCTGATGAAGTCGATTGGGACGCTGATGGATACGATATTCGACCATTTCATGGCGCAAGCTCTGATCATGCTCGTTTCCAGTATTGTGCTTGGAGTCGCTATCGGAGCGTTTCTCTACGTACTCGGACTTCTGTGGCTGTCCTCAGTGGTTACCAACTTGGTAATCAGCTCGTCATTCCCTTGGCTCCATGTGGTAGGGCTGAGTGCGATCTACCTTGTTGTTGGGTATTTTGCTGCACAGAGGCCAATCTACAGAATCGTGCATGAATCCCCAATTGATGCGCTCAATCCTGACATTGGCACGAAAGTTCAGAAAGTTGGCTACTTGGACACCTTTGGCCTGCCCTTTCGTATCGCCACGAAAGCCACTGGTCGTCGATTCATGGGGTCGCGCAGAACCCTCCTTTCTTTGTTCCTGAGCATATCTCTAGCGTCGCTTCTCTGGATTGGTGGGGGTGTTGTTGAAGCTACCACTGATGCATACGTCATTCGATCCATGGGCTCAGACGTTGTTGCTGTTGGGGACGCTGATCTCTTGGATCAATACTATGCAGCCTATTCACTGACTGGCACCAAGCTCGACAGTTCGTTTGATTTCATGCATGAATCCTACATGGTTCCCACTGACCTCATTGTGGCATTAACGGGCATGGCGGGGACTGGGGATATCGACCAGCGGCTCCTTTCCTATGAAACCGTTGGCGAGGGTCCAGCCATCATATGGAATCCCACTCTCGAACAGTATGAGTATATTGGTCTCAATAGGTCAGGGTCAGCACTTATTGTGGGAATTGACTGGAGCTCGACGATATCCGATTGGTACTACGAGGGCGCAGAGGTGAACGCATCATCACAGGTCTGGATAGGCGGTCAGATGGCGAATGTACTCTATGAAGACCCCTTGGTTCAGAGTCTCGAGGTACAGGGAGCCTCTCTAGATGTTCAGGGCGTGGCTTTCGACATCTTAAACGGTGGAGACGTGGCATTCATGAGCCTAGATCAGATGCAAGGTTTCTATGGAGTCACTGGTGCCAACTTAGTCCTTGTTCAGGTAGAGAGATACGATCAGTCGGTGATAGACCATATCACCGATTTGGCTGATGACTACGGGATGGCTGTGTATCTTCAGCAAGAGGTTCTGGAAGAGAATCTAGACACTATCAGTGCTTTCTGGATGCTTCTGCAGCCATTGCCAGTAATGGCACTACTAAGCGCATTTCTAAGCCTCGTAAACTACCTCTTGGTTTCTGTGTTCGGAAGACTCAGGGACTATGTGATAATGCGTTCTGTGGGTGCCGGCCCGATGTTCATTGCAAAGACAATGATGGCGGAAGGCATAGACATGGGTCTCAAGTCCGGAATCCCGGCTGTCCTGGTTGCCACCTTCTCCAGCATCTACTTTCTAATCCCAGAAGCTGCTGTCCCATCTCTCCTGTATCTTCCTGTGGCGATAGTGACAACATTGGCTGCTCTTATGGCAGTAGTAGTCTTGGCTGCCATACCAGTGTACCTGATATTCAACAGCAAGGCCGAGCTGAGGGTTTCAGAGTTCTCGGTCTAGAGCAATCTTCTTTAGCACAGGGCCAAGGTTCAATGTGGTGACAGTTAGGTGTCCAATGAGTTTCCAGAGGAAGAATATAGCATCCACTGGATAAGTGATGTTGTGGACCAAGTATTGGAACGAGATGTGGATGTCTATCGTATTTCGACAGGTAAGAGTACTAGTGGAAGCATCCATATCGGGTTCGTTCGTGAGCTCGTCATAGCAGATGTCATCAAGAGGAAACTCATTGAAGCTGGGAAGAAGGCGCACACACTTTTCGTTGTGGATGACTACGACCCAGTGCGTTCATTCCCCCCTAGCGTATCCCTTTCTCTTGACGAATGGGTTGGGAAACCATATTCTGATGTGCCTGATGAGTTTGGCTGCTGTCAGAGTTTCGGAGCACATGTGGCCAATGAATTCATAGAAACGTTTCCAGCGTTTGGTGTTGATCCTGAGGTAATCTGGCAGAGCAAACTCTACGAGACTCCCGAGATGCAGGAAGCAACACGGATTTGCCTGAGGAACACAGAGACCATTCGTGAGATAATGATTGAATATGTAGCCCGTGACTTCAATGATGAGCAGAAAGCGGACTACACTGAATCCATGAGGACGTGGTATCCAGTATCTGCAATCTGTCCTTCGTGCGGACGAATTCAAGCAGGAGCGAAGGGTGAGATTGTCCCAAATAGGATTACAGACTACAATCCTGAAACTGACATAGTTTCCTTCACATGCCCATCGTGTGGCCATAGCACTGAAGTACCTCTTTCAGAGCTTCGAGTGAAACTGTCATGGCGCATTGATTGGCCGGCAAAATGGTATGTGCTCAATGTGACCTGTGAGCCTGCGGGTAAGGACCATTCAGTCAAGGGCGGGTCTTTTGACACTGGCTTGGAGGTATCAAAACGAGTCTTTGGATGGGATGGTCCGGTCAAGGGTCCATTTGAATGGGTGCTTATCGGCGGCCGGGCAATGGCAACCTCTGAGGGAGTCATATTCAGTCCAGGAGTCTGGCTATCACTCGCACCTCCTGAACTGTACCGCTACTTGGTGCTGAAGCCAGGCCTTGAGAGAGCAATTGACTTGCATCCTGAACGAATCCCCGATATGGTTGACGAGTTCGATCGGTTTGAGAGAGTCTACTACGGTCTAGAAGATGTGTCGGAGGATCGGAGGGAACTCACAGAACTCCTGTACCCTCTCTGTCTAGCTGGAGATGTACCAAGGGAATACATCCCCAAACTACCCTTCAAGTTTGCAGTCATAACATCACAGATGGAAGATATTCTTGGTTCTGCCACGATTCTAGAACGATGCGAACAGGTTCTCAAGAAGCAGTATGGAATGGACGAGGTCCCCTCGGAAGCGAAAGATTTGATCTCAATCAGACTCCAGAGAGCAAAAGCTTGGGCTCAGGAATATGGAACAGAGAGAGATAGAGTAGAGGTGCCTGCTTCTGTACCCAAGCAGATCATTGACACCATAACAGAGGAAGACCGGGAGTTCCTCAGAGAATTCGTCGAGGTTTTGAAAGGCGAACCTCTTGATGACGAAGAACTTCAAAGCAGAGTCTTTGAAACTGCTCGGTTAGTGGGCATAAAGGACAAGAGGGCATTTGTTGTTCTTTACAGGGTCCTAATCTCCCGTAAGTCAGGTCCTAGATTGGGTGGGTTCTTGAACCTTCTTGGAAACGAATGGGTCCTAGAGCGCATCAAGAGTGTGTTGTGAGCATCCCACAACACGTTTATTAGCAGTCTGAATTTGGGCGAAGCCCGACCCGCGTTTTGGATGAGTGAAGCTCATGCTTGGGAAACTAAGAGAACGCTATCAGGAAGTCATGATGCCTGTAGGACGTTTGCTTGCAAGAACCGGGATTACTCCTAACATGATAACTGGACTGACCGTTTTGGTTGCTCTCATCACTGCATATGTCTTCTTCTTGGGAGACCTCATTGTGGGTTTTGTGCTGATGCTCCTTACCGTCGTCATGGACATGTTTGATGGAGCTGTTGCTCGAGCAGCAAACCTCTCCTCCAAGTTTGGAGCCACCTTCGATCACACCCTCGACAGGTATGCCGAGTACTTCTTCCTGTTAGGGTTAATGATGGGACCGGCGACAATCGTGACAATTCCATGGTGGCCTCTCTCAGCTGGTGACACCTACCTTCCTTGGTTCTGGGGCATCTTTTCGTTGTTCGGCATGATAATGGCCAGCTTCTCGAGAGCGAAGGCCGAATCTGTCGGAGGAATGGAGAGCTGCAGTGTCGGCATGGCTGAACGACAGGAGAAACTCATCCTGACATTTGCAGGAATCCTCCTGCTTGCCTTGCCGGCCACGAACATATGGATGGACTTCCTGTCATACTTTCCGACTTCTGTTTCAGACTGGTTCACATTGATACAAGTCACCAATGTGCTCACATTCTGCGTTGTGATAGTAGGCCTTTTGTCTCACATCACGGTTGTCCAGAGACTGGCATACGCTCGCAGGATGATAACCGCATCTGAAACTATCACAGACAATTGAGAAGGCCACTATTCAGTCAAATCAAACACGTTAGAGAGCGTGGTGGAGAGGAACTGCTTGGCCTGCTGCATTGCGTTCTGACCCTTGTCTGTAATCTCGTAGTACTTACGAGTCGAGTCGCTGGAGGTCTGGCCCTCAATCAATCCGTCTCTTGTCAGTCTGTATATGATAGCATAGCCACTTACGAGAGCTGGTGAAAACCCGAACCTCTCCGTGACAAGGGTCTTGATCTCATATCCGTAGAGGGGCCTTTCTTGGAGCAGACGGAGGATGTATATCCAGAGGACCTCCTTTGTTAGTTTCTTGACAAGCCTTGTCATGGCTCTAGGATTCTGGGGCTTTGCCTCGTCGTCTGCCTGTGACATCATTTCACCATCCTTTCGAACTTGGAGATAATTGCCGCGATACAATGGCTACTCAAGTAGCTTGTCTTTCCAATAGATAGACGATAAATGCTGTGGTCATCCAATGCGCGCTGAGTCTGCGAGTCAAAGCCCAGATGGTCGCCAACAATGAAGGTGTTTTCGTCACGTGGATTCATAGTTCTAATCTCCGCAAAGGGTGTGCCTGCTTCCTCCAATGCCCATACGTGTCCCTGCTTGAGCTCTACCAAGAGGTCAGAGAACCCCATCCTCTGGCAACTCAAGAAATCAGTGTTTGAGCCCTCCAGGGCACTTCTGATTGTTTCTGCCCACTGAACCTCTCCTCTCGGAAGCGATTCTCCGGGGTCTCGGACTCGAAGGGCTATTCCGTCTGCTATGACTGCCACAAACTCCAGCATCGACCTCGGCCAAGTTGTGGGGCCCCAGTCAAAGCAGGCTGCGAGGGAACGACACAGAATATCGACTCTTCCTCCAGACCCGGGCAAGTCCCGAAGTCTGAACTGACCCGTTTCGGGTACACTTGGAAGAATCAGCATGAACCTCAGAACGCGTTTTTCGTCCTTCATTTGGAGAACCAGCTATGGATGTGGGTTGTTGCATTGAATGGACTCTTCTATGAAGTCGGGCATGTTGAAGTTAGTTTTAGCGACGCTTCCTTACGTCTCTTCTCTTCGAGGCCTGTCTTATCTGGACTTTGCCAGCGTGAACAGCACAGCTAACACAGTAGGTCTGTGTGACTCTCTTGGTCTGTATGAAGCTACCTTGCTGCCTGAGCTCTCGGGCCAATTGCGGGTCGACTGCTGAAACACGTTTCGTGTATCTCTTCGCTTTGTCAGCTGGAACGACCCGGCCACACCTTGAACACTGCACGTTCCCAGTCTTCCCAGAGCTACCCTTACTTCGCCCGCCGGACTTTCTCTTCTTACCCACTTGTACTTCACCACTAGCGGTTCTGGGGCCGCCCAAGTTGCTTGGCCTTTTAACATTGTGCATAAAGGGCCACGTTGACGAGGCGTTGAATCAGAGATACTTGGAGTGTGTTTCCAATACTTGTTCTATCACCTGATTGTTAGAGTCTATCAACATCTCATGCTCTTCCCGTTCAGTCTGGTCCTCCAAGTCTGGAACAGACCTACCGAGAAGACCATCCAGACTTGCCCGAATGCTCGGGCCAAGTGCAAAAGGATTGTACCCTCCTTCTAAAACCCAGAACGAACCTTGCAGACTGAGATTTCGAACAAGCTTAACAACTGTACTCCCCAGAAGCCAGTAGGTTCTGGAATCGACGTTCATGTTGCCAACGGGATCCGTATAGTGCGCGTCGTATCCTGCGGAAATTGCAATCAACTCCGGTCTGAAACTCTCTACTACAGGCACTATCACTCGTTTGACTACCGACTCGTACGATACGTCTGGAGATGATTCCACGAGGGGTATGTTAATGTTGGTACCTGCACCTTTGCCATGGCCAATTTCCTCGTAGTGTCCAATCCCGAAATTCTCGTAATCGTATTCATGAACTGAAACATACTGAACGTTCGGGTCCGAGTAGAAGATCTCTGAAGTACCATTTCCAAAGTGGCTATCGAAGTCCAGAATAGAAACGCGCTTGATTCCATGATTCTTCATCAGGAATTTGACAGCGACGGCGATGTTGTTGAAGTAACAAAGACCCATGGGTGACGCAGATGTGGCATGATGCCCGGGAGGACGAACAAGCGCAAATGCGTGCTCGGCCTCTTCTTCTACGACTGCCCTTGCGGCTTGTTTTGCTCCTCCGAGTGCGTGCAAGACCGAGCGGAGCAGGTCCGGGCTGGCGTAGGCATATTCCCCCAACTCCCCGCTACCGATTCTTGACATTATCTCCACTGCGTGGACAAGATACGGGGAATGCACGGTGAGAGCGTCCTCCAGTTTTGCTCGAGGAGCGGCAGATTTCGTATATCTCTTCGAAACATCGCTGCTTTCCAGATATCTCATGGCCATCTGTATTCTGAGAGGTGTTTCAAACGCTCCTAAATTGGGTTTTGGAAACGGATGGACATGATTGTCAGTGGAGGGTTGATGGATCAACGCGAGTCTATCTGACGGCAAAATGGCTCACCAACAAGAGGCAGTATGCTCCCCTTTTTTACCCTTGCACAGTTGGAATGGGAAAATCGTCCTCTACCCTCAGGACGTATCTATGAATTACATGCTGCAGTTTCGCAGAAGTTTCGCCCTGAGTGACACGTTTGAGTCCCTCGACCGGATTCTCCTGAAGTAGCGCATCAATCAGGCTCTGGGCTTTTGTCCACTTCCTGCGTTCTACCGCCCAGAGGTGATCACCTCTCTCAAATGCATCAGAGTGCACTTCCCTGAAATTATCTACCGCCTCCTGTAGGTCTAGTGGCGGCCCTCTTCTCTCATATGTGCTGGATATCTCTGGCTTCTCAACTAGGAAGCCAATGGCGAATCTATCATCTTCGAAGTATACCTCAGAGATTATCTCACCAAACCGTTCTTCACCAGTTGGTTCACGCCTAAGCTCACCGACCACCCTATTGGCCACGCTGTGGAGCTTGTCTCTTAGGATAGTATAGTGGACTTTTCCATCTGACTCAAACTCTCGAACAAAGGAGTGCTTTGTGAACCAGATTGGGACTGGTGCAACTGGGATTGGCTTCTCCAAGACTAGGTTCATCACCTGATCATGATCACTCTTTTGTGATGCATCGATGAGCTGTTGTATCAGAATCTTGAGCAAGTCATACGCTCTCTCATCGAAGCTTGATGCTACATTTCTGCCCGTGTCAGTCGGATCGATTATGAAAATGTGGTCGTCCTTGAACGTGGGGTCCTGTCTCAGCGTCTGGAGACTCCTCTCGAGGGGGTCAATGGGGTCCCAGTCTAGTCGCAAGATGGCTTCAAGCGCTGCATCAAAGCTCCCAGTGGATATCACCAGCAACTCAAGAGCGTATCCAGTGAATCCCATCCGGCCAACCGCACAGGTATCACCGTATGTGCGGCTGGTTCTGACAAAGGACTTGAGTATTCTCACATCCTCTCTAAGAGCAGCGTTTAGATGGTTGACAACGTACTCTGTGTGATGAATAGTTCTGTCCATAGCTGTAATTGGCCCCTTCTGTGCAAGTTCGTCATACGTTAGATGAAAGCAGGCAACGATGTCTACATCGAACCCTGCTATGCTTAGTGAGAGGTAGGGGTGCTGTGAGAATGTCTTCTGTGCAGACTGAACATCAAGATCAGCAACTGCAGGAATGAACCACTCGTCAATCATGCTCTCCATTAGCTCGTCAATCGCACTGCTTCTCTCTCGGGCATCCAAGTCTAGCCTCTCTCTGTAATGCTCCTTATCAAGCGCCACGAAGAGGTCTATGTCTGATGCACCTCTTAGCTGGGTCTGTTTCTTCCCCGTCGAACCTTGGGCAGCCAAGAATGAGTATTGGAATCCTTTGGACCCCGCGTGGTTCTCAAGTGCCTCCTTCAATGTTTCAATCGCTGACGCCTGCTCTGCAATCTCATCCTCGGTTGGAGTCAGCTGAGCCAGTATCGATGACCTCACTTCACTAGGGAGTATCCTACTCACTTCCAATACCTGTTCAGAAAGACCCAGGTGTCTGCTTTGAATCTTCGCTTCTACTCTACCTTTAAAGCAAGAAGAGAACTTGATTTATGACCATCGACATCTCTACACGACGACGTTGAGGTTTCTGTCATGCCGACCATCGTTCCGATTGCAATATCCATCATCCGCTGTGACAATCAATATCTGTTCTTGAAGCGGAAGAACCCGCCTTACGAGAATCTATGGAGCATGATTGGCGGCAAGATTGGCACTGGTGAGCACATAGTGGACGCGGCGAAGCGCGAAATCATGGAAGAAGCAGGTACGCAGAAGGTGAATAGCTACGAGTTTAGAGGTATGGTTTCCGAAAGGCTTGTCTTACCTGACAATACACTGTCGGCACATTTCCTTATCTTTGTCGGCTCGGCGGAGATAGGTGATTACCAAGAGAATCACAGAGAGGGAGAGTTGGCACTCTTTTCACTTGACGAAGTCAACAGCCTGCAGGACCAGTTCCTCCCCTCTGATCTCCGAATGTTTAGCAGTTTTAGAGTCACAAGTGATTCACCACATCTTTACGAGGCCGAGCTCGTCCATGACGATGGTAGGTATACGCTGAGATACTATAGGAAGGCTAGAGATTGAGAATCGGAGAAATCGACGTAGTTCCGATTGCATCTGAGAGTCTTGGCGTGAGGTCTCTCTGCACGATGGTTTCGACTCCAGATGTCAAGCTCTTACTGGACCCCTCTGCCGCATTGGCCATGCGTGGGGGGCTAGAACCACATCCTCGAGAGTATCATAGACTTATGAAGACGCTAGAGCAGATATTCGAAGAAGCGCGGCAGGCTGACGTTCTTTCTGTGTCCCATTATCACTATGACCATGTTCGCCCTGGTTTTACCAACTTCCGCTACAATCTAAGCTCACGTGATGAGTTGCAGCGAATGTTCCAGGACAAGATTGTCTTCGCAAAGGACAACAGGGAGAATGTGAATCCATCTCAGAGACGCAGGGGTTTCTTTTTTGAGAAAGATGTGAGTGGAGTTGCGGAGGAGATTAGGTGGGCTGATGGGCAGTCGTACGCTTTTGGTGAAACCAATGTCAGTCATTCGCATCCACTGCCTCACGGCCCTATAGACACAAATCTTGGATACATCATTGCCACGACAATCGAACATGCCGGGAGTAGAGTGCTTTTTGCTCCAGATGTTCAAGGACCGGTGGTTGGCGATACGCTTTCATTCATTCTCTCCAACGAGCCCGATGCAGCAATCGTCGGCGGCCCGCCACTGTATCTGAAACGGTTCGAGGACTCCCACCGGGACGCCGCTCTAACCTCCCTTATGGAACTCGCTTCTCGCATCCCGCTCCTTATAGTAGATCACCACCTGATGCGGTCAAAGGATTGGAAGGACTGGCTAGCCCCGGTGACAAACGCCGCGTCCGAGGCTGAGAACAGAGTGGTGACCATGGCCGAGGCTGCAGGATTGGAACCACAATGCCTGGAGAGCATCCGAGAGGACCTCTACTCTCTGTATCCTCCTAGTCCAGGATTCATGGACTGGGTGAACGCCACTGAAAAGTACAAAGTACGTAATCCACCTCCTATAGGTCCACCCGATATTCCTGATGATGTTGCCTTGAACATGTGAGGACATCATAGACATCTTTTAGGGGGGGTTGTTGTGTTGGGAGGTGAAACAAGGGATAGTCTGGACGTTACAATCAACTGCAAACAGAGATGTTCCCTGACACACTGTCAGAGTGAATAGTCGGTGAAGCTGGTGAGCAAGAAACCAAAGAAGAAACCAAAGCCCAAGGTTAGCGGAGCTACGCGCACACTGCTCAAACGCTTCAAGGATGCAGTAAGAGAAGCTGATCAACATCTGGAAAATGAGGAGTTCCAGCAGGCCATGGCTCTCTACTATGAGGCTAGCCAGTCTGCCGACGAGATGTGTGAGCGCTTCTTGACCCTCCTCATGAAGACTGCTCCAAGCCCTGACTATCGGACACTTCTCATGGAGATACTCAGCTGGCGGTTGAGATATCTGACAGCACAGTACGACTATCACCTTGCAGTCGCGCAGACACTAACCGGCCTTCCAAGAGAGGAGTGGATTGCCCGACTGGAGACTCTTCTCGTATTATCACAGACCTGGGTGGGCAAGTTGCTCCCAATCCTTCATGAGGTGGCAGATGCGAAACTAGTGAAGCGGATTAGGGACCTCCTGGTCGATTGGGTTTCAGGAATAAGGAGCCTAGTGGCAAAACTGAAGACCTGGGGCATGGCGAGCGCTCAGGCATCAAGAGTGCTCGAATGGGCAATTGACAATGGAATTGACTGAGAGAACTCATTTCTCTTCCTTTGCCTTCCCCTCAGTGTATCCGATCGCAACTTCTGTATCAGCAAGTTGAAGGTGGCTGTCTATATAACAGACAAGATAATGGTCTTCGTGCTTGACAATCACGGCCACAGGGAAGCGTTTCACGCCCTTCAGCGCCTTGGATGGAATCTCCCAGAAGATTGTTTCCTTACAAGCAGGGCACTGCAACCACTTGAGGCCTTCAGTCATAGAACCACCAAAACCTTGGGGTCGGCAGTCTGGGAATCTCAGCAATCGTACTAAAAACGTTTTCCAGTCGGAATTCCCTGAGAAGGTCGCGTGAAGGCCTGTATGGCCTTTGACGGAATCACACTCCTGTGCTGTCCTCTGGTTTTTCGTCGAGGTCTAGGTCCCAGGCACCCGGATCCTCAAGGTCACGGCTCATTATTGGGCCCTTTCTTTCAACAAGTGCCTCTATGTCATAGTGGTCTGCATCAACTACGAGCTCTTCTGACTCCATGTCGAGGTAGGCGGGAATGAGTCCCTCTTC
>JBHLPB010000010.1:0-20375 GCA_048939905.1 Promethearchaeota archaeon | reverse complement strand
AAAAGATGCAGACATCAGACAGATTCTCTGTTCTGAACATGACTTTAGTCCGAACAGAGTCGAGCGGTCCCTGGAACGACTTCATGGGGCTCTCGAAGAGGCAAGAGGGTCCACACAGCAAAGCTCTCTTACAGACTTCTTCTAAGCGAGCTGCGGAGCCGCGACTCCGAGAATGATAAATACGTATGAAATCACAGGACAATTGAAGCAGGTGACTGTTCACATGAGAGAGAGGATGACGGCTGTTCGAGCATCGGTGTCCGACATTGTCAATGGAACCTACAAGAAGGACAATGGCCACTATGTGATTTCTCCTCACGGGGTAGAACTCAGAAGAGTCGTGCTCGTTGGTTTCATTGTGGAACAGTTCTCGCGCAAGGACCTAGCTAGCATCACAATCGACGATGGCACAGAAACAATCAAAGCATGGGCATTTGATGACGAGGCGAAGTCACTTGAGAAGTCAGCCTCTGACGAGCTCACTCTTGTTGTGGGAAAAGTGCGAGAGCGCGAAGGCGAGGTCTACATCATCCCTGAGATAATCAGACAGATAGAAGACCCCAACTACCTGTCCCTGCATCTACTGGAACGGTATTCAGGAATGATAACCGGGAGCGGGGTCACTCCTCAAGTAGTTTCGGATTTTCAAGAAACCCTCAGTGAATCTGCTCGTGCAGAAACACCAGAATCTCCAGAAACAATAGAGTCTGAAGAGTCACAGGTATTGGGCAAGGTCAACAGGCAAATACTCCAGTTCATTGAGAACCATTCAGGCAGGAGTGGAGTCCCAATTGATGACATCATCAAGTTCTTTGAGGAACGCGGACACGCCCGTTCTGATATCCAGCTAAAGGTCATCGATCTTCATGGCCAAGGGAAGATTGTGGAAGTGAGTGTAGGCGTCTACAGGCCGGCCGATACATGACTTGGTCAGAGCTGGATACCGAACGACAGCTTAATAGCGAATACTGAGTGAGTTGACACATGGACGACTACGAGAGCCTCCTAGACAGAGCAAGATCACAGGTCCCAGAAGACGCCTTCAAGAGGTCTGGAGAACGATTCAAAGTCCCAGACATTCAGCTCATGGTTCAAGGTAATAGGAGCTTCTGGCAGAACTTCCAAGAGATAATCAGCATCTTGAATCGACCTGGGAAAGAAGTTCTCAAGTATGTTGCAGGACAACTGGCTACCGCAGGGAACATTGAGGGTAGCAATGCCATATTCAACGGCAAATTTGCCCCTGAGCAGGTTCACGATGTCCTCAACCGATACATCGAGTCCTATGTAATCTGCCCCGTGTGCACTCGTCCTGACACAAACATGGCAAAAGAAGGGAACGCGTACTATCTCGTTTGCCAAGCCTGTGGGGCTCGCACTTCAGTAAGGCCAGTCTAGGGGGTCACGTATTTGGTCAGTGTGTATCTAAGAGTTCGTGAAACTCATGATGGACACTACGTTGTGGCCATGTGTGACCAAGGACTTCTTGGAAAGACGCTTGTGGAGGGAACGGTGAGATTCAAGGTTTCGAAGGACTTCTACGGAGAAGATCTCGTGGATCTCAAGACCTGTGTCGAACATCTCAACCGGGCTACGATTGCGAACATGGTTGGAACTGCAAGCGTGAAGGCTGCAATCAAGGCAGGCTTTGTCCATGAACAGGCTGTCGGCTATATCGATGGTCATCCTCACGCACAATGGGTACGACTCTAGTGGTGGCCGCCTCCACCACATAGACCATCTGATCCCATCTTCGTCGAGTTTCCTTTTAGGAAGTTCTCAACTGCCTCAGCCACGGTCGAACCTTGTGCTCTGATTACTTGTATGCCGACCTGTTGAGTCACCATGAATGGACGCATCCCCATACCACTTGTCAAGAGTACCTGTACCCCACTCTCAGCTAGTTTCATGACGGGTTCCGCACAGCTGGCATGTGCCGCGTTTCTCAATGTTTCAACTTTCACTATCTCGCCGTTTTCTACTGTAGAGATTACAAATAGTGGGCTATGTCCAAAGTGTCCGCTAATCGGACTCTCAAGTCCGTGTTCTGTTTCAGCTGGTACTGCTATTCTCTGTTGGCTCATGTTTCTGACTCACCGCCTTCCTTGACTCGTTTCATCCTGGCCAGACTGCTCGATCCGCAGTCAGGGCATTCACGCGGTCTTGGGACCCCAATCGGGGCTTCGGTTGACTCTCCACAATCGTTGCACTGAAAGACCCTAACATCGCAAGGAAGAACATACTCTCCTCCTTCAAAGCGAAGGGCTGTCCCCCTGACCACTGCTTCTGCAATCTTGTTCCGTGCTGATGACAGTATTCTGTTGAAAGTGGGCTGACTCACGTGCATCACGGAACTGGCCTCTCTCTGATTCAACCTCTCAAAATCTGCCAACCTGAACGCTTCGAACTCGTCAACTGTTACCAGTATCTCTTCTAGTTCAACTCTGGGAATCCCCGCAGGTTTGAACACTGAAACTCGTGGTTCTTCGGCGACTTTTCTGAATTGCTTTGGCCGAGGCATAGGCGGATTTCAATCATGATTCAGAAAAATGTTGTCCTTTGTACATCCAAAGCTGTGGAACAAGGGCACAATCCAACCACGTTTTAAGGGAATGTTGGAAATGGATATCAGCTGATGAACTTGACTGCCCCCTGCTATCAATGTGGAGAGAAGGCTGCTGTAGAAGGCCTCTGTGTCGCATGTTACGAAACGGCACATCCACTGATTGAGGTCAGGTCTCCACTTACTTTGCACTCGTGCAAGAGGTGTGATGCCGTGAAGGTCCCAGGGGGCTGGAAACCAATCACAGGTGAGCCACTCAATCCATCCGACCTACTTCAACAGCAGGTTCGAATACTCTTGGACCACGAAGTTCGACGTTTCTTCGAAGATGCCGACATCGAGTTCACTGAAGAGAAGAAGCTAGACAGAGTTCTTCACATAGCTGTAAGCACTTCTGGGCAATCTCACAAGTCAATACCTGGCCATACTGAAACATATCCGGTGGAGGTGAGGATGAAGTATGGCACATGTGACACTTGTTCTATGATGAGCGGAGGGTACCACGAGGCTGTTCTTCAGATAAGAGCCGACGGCCGCCAGGTTTCAGAATCTGAAGAAGAAGAGATAATGACTATCATCACCGACATGACTGTTGCAGATTACGGCAAGGATTCAAAGGCATACGTTTCTGAAACCACCAGAACCAAACATGGAATTGACCTCAAGATAGGCTCTGAGCATCTCTGCAGGCAGATTGCAGACGAACTCGAATCGAGATATCTCGCACAGAGAAAGGAGAACTACAAGCTCATTGGGCAAGATCGAGGCGGAAAGAGGAAATACAGAATCACGATTCTCATAAGATTGCAGAGATTCACACTGAATGATTTTGTTAGAGTGGACGGCTCGCCATGCCAAGTTCAGTCGATGGGCAAGGGTGGCCTCGGCTGCTATGATCTCCAGGCCCGGCAGAGTTTCACAATCAACATGAAGAGCTCAAAATGGAGAACGCTCGAGTTCATCTCACCTGAGTCCACAAAGCGTCAGTTCATGGTCGTTACAAAGGTCTATGGCCAGCCTGTACAACTCATGGACTCGAAGACCTTTGAGATGTTCGAGATTGACGATGAGTCGCTGTTTCAGGACAAGAAAGAAGGCGAAACCGTTTTTGGGATAATCTTGGACGACAGAGTCCACCTGCTACCCTAGAATCAAGTATCCCTTCTGGTGTCTTTGGTGAAATTCATCCCCACCTCCTTTCGGTACTCTTAAATGCCCTCCCAAGTCAATTCTTGCCAATGCCCAAGCAGAATGGGCCATAAACGGAGGATTTCATTGTCCCGACGAGGTAAGCGCAGACAGCAGGGTTCGCCGACTGATGAGTTAGTCCGAGTGAGAACGCCCAACAGAGACGAGGGAGAGATGTTTGGTATCATAATCCAGATGCTCGGTTTCGACAGAGTCAGAGTACGTTGTGAGGATGGCGAGATTCGAATAGGGCGGATCCCCGGTCGCATGAAGAAGCGGGTGTGGATGCGTATCGGTGACACAGTACTAATAGTACCATGGGAGTTCCAGTCTGATTTGAAGGGCGATGTTGTCTGGCGTTATAGGGCCAATGAAACAGATTGGCTCCAAAAGAAAGGCATCTTGAAGATGTTCTAGGCCAACCTTTTTCTGAATAGCGAGCGGACGACTTGATAATAGGCTTAGGCATGTCCAATAGGAAGACATTGTGAATTGAAACGACTAGACAAGGAACATGAGCGACTCCTCTCTGAGCTTGATCGCCGCAAGATGAAACGACGGAAGGACTCAGATGAGTTCAAGGTTGTTGAGGGTGTCATCGATCCCCCGACGCTCAAAGCTCTGTACAAACTACTCAACAAGGGAACAATCAGCGCTCTGCACGGTGTTATCAGCACAGGCAAAGAAGCCAATGTGTACCGAGGAGAAGACAGTGATGGGAACCCAGTAGCCGTCAAAATCTACCGTGTTTCTACCGCTGAAACAGACTTCATGCTCGAGTACATCGTAGGCGATCCAAGATTCAAACGTGTCAAGAAGAGGAGCAGAGCATTGATTCCTCAATGGGCTCTCAAGGAGTACAAGAATCTCATACGCTTTCATGAAGCAGGAGTGCGTGTTCCAGAGCCTCTGGATATCCAGCGAAATGTCCTAGTCATGGAGTTCATAGGCGACCCGAAATCCTCCATCTCCGCCCCCATGATAAAGAACGTTGAGATCCCATCGCCAGTCAAGACCTTCAATCAGCTCCTAAGAATGGTTACGGATGGCTACACCAAAGCTGGTCTAGTCCATGCTGATCTGAGCGAGTACAATATTCTGTGGTTCAAAGGACCTGTGATTATAGATGTATCACAGGCTGTTCTAAAGACCCATGACAACGCCAAGCGGTACCTGATTCGTGACATTCAGAACATCACAAGCTTTTTCCGGAAATTGGGAGTCGAGTCCAAAACCCCCGAGAAGATTGCTGAAGACATACTGGCCTTTGGTGAAGAGTAGATGCATTTCCAAGAAACAGTCAGAGTCCCAATGGAGAGGGTCGGAGTCATAGTTGGACGCAATGGAAGAGTTCGGAAGAGAGTCGAAGAGCTGACAAACACCAAGATTGAGGTAGATTCTGAAGGAACTGTGACGATCAAGAGCCCAGAAGATTCAGAGGATCCAGTCCTTGCCTGGAGAGCCCGTGACATCATCCGGGCAATGGCGCGCGGATTCAGCCCAAAGAACGCTCTTACGTTGATTGATGAAGACGCACGACTTGTGGTCGTGTCGCTTCGTGAGATAGTGGGATCTTCACCCAATCAGCTGAAGAGAGTGGCCGGAAGAATAATCGGAGAGGGCGGCAGAACAAGAAGGGTCATTGAGCGAACAACTGAAACCAAGATATCTGTGTATGGAAAGACGGTTTCGCTTATTGGATTTGATCCAGGACTCCAATATGCTCACAAGGCAGTTGACATGTTGATTGGGGGGGCTCCCCACAATGCTGTCTATGCGATGCTTGAGAGAGCGCGAAGACAGATGTCACGACTGGAGGCTGAGCTCTGGGAAGACACCGACCTGTGACTACCAAACTGTAATACCTGCTCTAATAATCCCAGTTCTCCCCTTAGTTCATTGACGAAGATGAGTAAGACACAGCGTAAGGATGAAGGATTTCGTAGCATCTCTCCAGCCGAGTTCTTCTACAGGAATCGTCAGATGGCAGGCTTTGGCAATTCGACTCAGGCTGTGTATTCAACGGTCCGTGAGCTAGTCGAGAACAGTCTTGATGCCTGTGAAGATGCACAACGACTGCCGAGGATACGAGTAGATATAGAGAGTAGTAGTTCCGACACGCTGACTGTAACCGTTGCAGATAACGGAACGGGGGTGCCCTGCAACCAAGTCCCGGAAGCCTTCGGACGAGTCCTCTATGGCAGCAAGTATGATCGAAGGCAGAAGCGGGGCACCTTTGGCCTAGGAGTGACCATGGCGGTCCTACACGGACAAATCACGACAGATTCCCCTGTCTCAGTTCACACTCGAGATGACAAGAGTTCTGGGATGGCCTACAAGATACTTGTCGATATCGAACAGAACGTTCCCATTGTTGAGGAAGAGCAAGCACGGAAGAGGAGCTACGAGGGCACAACTGTATCAATTAAGTTGGGAGGGGACCTGAAGCGCGCACAGGAGAGAGTCTTGGAGTACCTAAGACTCACGACAGTGGCCTCTCCTCATGCCATAATACAGTTTGTGATTGATGATTCGCTGGACTTGACAATCGGTGGGTCAGTTGGTACTGTCCCCACACCACCGACTTCCTCCAAGCCACATCCTAGGGCCGCAGACGTGGAAATGCTTCGGAAACTCATCGAGAAGAGTGAACATAAGGCCCTTCGAAGCTTTCTCATTGATTCCTTCCAACAAGTAGGAGATCGGAGTGCATCCAGACTTCTGAGGTTCATGGGCCTGCATCCAAACACAGATGTGAGTGTCTTGACCCGTGAAGAGCTCTCCTTCCTAGGGACGACACTGCGCAGCTTTGATGGCTTTGGAAGACCTGACAGTAGAAGTCTCAGTCCAATTGGCCCCGACGATTTCACTAAGTCTATTGAATCCACCTTTAACACAGCGCTACTGAGATTCGCGAACAGAGGTCCGTGCGAATGGGAGGGCAACGTCTTCATGCTTGAGGGTGTTGTCTGCTATGGAGATGAGTTTCCTTCAGCAGACATACCGACTATGTACCGGTTCGCCAATCGTGTACCTCTTCTCTATGATGCAAGCGAGTGTGTTCTAACTAAGACACTAAAGCGAGTCAACTGGTCAAGGTACGGAGCGAGAATTTCACAACCAGCTGCATTGTTCATTCATTTCTGTTCCACGAAAGTACCCTACAAGGCGGCCGGAAAGCAATCAATAGCTCATCTTCCCCAGATTGAGGAAGAGGCCTTGGCTCTCTATCGGAAGCTCGGACGAGCCTTGAACGTGTTCGTCAAGAAGAAAGAGAAATCGTCGCGAGAAACCAGGAAAATCAGGGAGTTTTCCAAGATGTTCAGCCTGATGGCAAGGTACGGAGCCGCTTTAGCTGGATATGAAACGGCACCATCCACATCACATATGGTACGGCGACTCTTCGAGGGGGATGTAGATGTCTAACAGAAACGTAGTTGAGGTACTGACAGACTTGGGGAAAGATATTGTCAGTACGCTACGGGATGGTGAGTTTCCTACCTTCAAGCTGCCTGACAGAGGGACCAAGAACATAGTATATGATTCTACAGCTGACCAATTCATTCTCGGAAACTCGCAGATCAAGCGTGACTCTAGCAACATCAAACACATTCGCAGTTTTGCTCAACTCATCTGGGTTGCTTACTTTGCCAAGCAGCTGATCGAGGCCGATCGCACCAGCTCGCTGAGAGACCTATACTACTCGAGTGAGGCGTTTGGCATAGATTTCTGTGACCAAGCAGAATCAGACAGGATGGTCATTGACCTTGAGTGTCTGACTGGCGTTCCGAGAGAGAAGTTTGGCATATTCCCTGAGGAGCACTCCTCAATCTTTGGAGCTGTCACGATGCGCTACACAGTACGTGGGTACGAGGGAAAGGAGGTTGACCTCACAATGAGCCCGGATGGTCTACCAGTGGGCCGTGCTCTTATGACTGCCGAACCTATCAGCACCGAGGCCGAGCTTCTTCTCGCAGTTGAGTCTGGAGGGATGTTCTCTCGTCTAATTGAGACTAGGGCCTGGGAACGGTATAGTGCTGTTCTGGTACAGTTGGGCGGTCAAGCTCCAAGATCCACACGGGCACTCATGAAACGACTTCACGATGAATTAGATCTACCTGTCCTAATCTTCACAGATGGTGATCCTTGGGGAATGCACATTGCGCAGGTAGTAATCAGTGGCAGTGCAAATTCCGCCCACATCCTAGGATTGACGATACCAGATGCCAAATGGATAGGCGTGACTCCTTCTGACATTGCTGAACATGCACTTCCATCTGAACCACTGACCAACGCCGATCTCAAGAGGTTAGATGAACTATCACGAGACGTGAGATACACAGGCGTGGAATGGCAAAATCACATCAAAGAGTTCCGCGTGCTCCAGAGGAAGACCGAACAGCAGGCCTTTAGCAGACATGGAGCAGACTATGTTGTTGATACATATCTTGCTACAAAGCTAGAATAACCTAGAGTGCGAGTAGTTGATTTGCAAGCAGTAGAAATACCGCTGCGTACGCAATGATTGCCTGAAGCAACACCAGGAGGATAACGTTTCTCTTCTCTGTAATGTTCTTTGAATAGTGTGGCAGTATCCAATACATCGTATACGGTCCAGCAACCTCAAGGGTTCCGTCATCTCTAACGTGTGCGAACTTCTCATACTCCATTTCTGTGCGTCTGATGTGGACCCTGTAGAATATGTACATCAGGAAGTTCAGACCAAATGGGGCGTAAAGGAATACCGCCAGCCTATCCATGTTGCCCAATATGAGTGCAGCAGCCATAGCAGCACCTAGCGGTAGTCTTCCGACGTCCCCTGGCAGGATTCTAGCGGGATATCGGTTGAACACCAGAAAAGCCAGTGAAGCTCCCAAGAGCGCTCCTGCTACTACCCCTGCGTCAATCTGAGTTTGTGGAATGGCTTCTCCTGTCAGAAGAGGCAACAACACAACGTACACAATCAATGCTGAAGAATTGACAGTCGAGAGACCCACCTCAAGCCCGTTCATCCCCCCATACATGTTTGTCGAGTCTATGATGAAGGTCATCATTAAAGGTACGACGACAAGTGGATAAAGAACGCCGAGGTCAATGGTGCCGAAGAAGGGAATGGACATTGTTGTGGTGCCCACCTGCATTGCCATCATGGGTATCGATGCAATCATCGGGAGAGCGATCTTTGTGCGGTTTCTGAAGTCCAGGTTGTCGTCCAAGATTCCAATCATTCCTGCCATAAGTATCGAAACTAAGGCCGCTAAGAGACCCGGGTTTACAATGTCTTGCACTTGGAATGTCGTCAGTCCAATCACAATTAGAAGAGCCGTCACAATCGCGAAGAGGACTACGAATCCTCCCCCCTTTGCAATCTCTGGCCTATCGGGCTTGTGAACATCAATCCCAACATACCCTTTCTCTCTCAGTATCCCTATTGTTCTTGGAAGAGCAACAATCACGATTAGAAAAGAGATGATGATGGCAACCAGCAAAGTCAGCAAGCGTTTTCCTTCTCCTACTGAGCGCTCAAACTCGTTCTGGTTTTACACTTTTCGGGTGTGTGTAGTTTCGTGCATGCTTTCAACCTACGAAACGTATTTAACGAATCCAGAGGTTCGACCGCATCGTTCGTGGTCCAACTAGATACGACCTTGCCGCGAACCCCATTCATTCACGGTGATTCGTTTGAGCCTGCTGCATAGAAGAATAGCAACAATGACAATACTGGCATTGTTCCTGGCTAGTGGTACTTTGGCGCTTGCGCCCTCGGCCACGACCTGGAACTCTGATCCGCCCTATCAAGTAACGCAGCAGTCATCAGTGGCAGAATCCGCAGTCGATGTTTCAGTTCCATATGTAGACAAACACTACGGAGCTGCTGATGGCATTATAGATCCCGCTGAGTATGCAGTCAATTTCACAGACGAAGTGACAGGTGTCACCGCGTATATCGAGCATAACGGCTCAGCAGTCTTCCTAGGACTGTCGGCACCCACATCGGGGTGGATTGGTGTGGCTTGGCAGAACTACACTGATAGTTTCACTTCAGCCGGGCTTAACAACAGCGACATCTTGCTGGGGTACGCACCCGGAACACCACATCGTGACTACTGGAGAGCCAAGGCCGATGATGCGGGATCTGTCCACTACGTGTTGACTGACCGTAATGGAACCCTGATACAGGACGACTTCTTTCCTAATGACCAGATGAATGACCCATTCTACGCGATGCCCGCACTTCAGCTTTATCAGGCTTGGATATTAGCAGGCGGTGGTATGCGACTTGGTGAGGTGCGTCACTTCATAATCCCTGCCGCATATGCCTACTCTAGCGACCCTTCACATGCGCTCTACGGTCTTGATTTGGAATACGAAATCACACTCACTCGACTTATGAGGGGTGGAACGACAAGGTTTCTCAACACAACTGATCCCACTGACTCAAGCCGAGTTGTGCTTAGTGACCGGCATGGTACGAACACCCTTCAACACCTTGAAGATAGTGACCAGTCCAGAGTATTGGAGGCGAATGCTACTGACGATGGGGAGGTCACTCAGCTTGAGTACATAATCCAGATGACTAGTGGCGACTCAGATGATGTATCACTTCTCAACGGTACCGGGCTCGTCTACCCATTTGTCTTCATGTATAGCAATACAGAGGACTTTCGCACTTTGCCCAATCAACGCACATACTGGACCACTCCTGTGATGATTCAGTTTGAACCCAACGCCGAACCGACAATAGCAGTTGAGAGTCCTGCTCCTGGAGCCTCCTTGGCTTGGGTGGACACATTCACGGTCAATGCTACCGACAATACGTTCGTGAGGTCTGTGAAGTACAGAATCGACAATGACAACTGGACGGATATGAAGTACGACTTCTTGTCTGAGTTGTGGGACCTTAGAGTGGACGTAACGGAATATGACGAAGGCCCCCATACTGTGTGGTTCAATGCAACCGATCCTTCAGGCACGGACAGCGTGTCCTCTGTTGACATCACAATCTCTCGTCCTTTCTCACCATATCTTGGCATGAAGGTTGATGTGCAGAGACTGTACAGGACTCAACCTTACCATGTTGCTCAAGTTGAAGACCGATACACAATCACCAATAATGGCTCTTCTTCGATTGGAGTATTCCAGCTGTATCTTCCGGCAGAATACGCATCCAACTTCCTGTCACTTACCGCCACTGACTCTGACGGCAATGAAGTCGCGGTCATTCGGCTTGAGGACAAACGGGACATGTTAGTTTGGCGTTTACATCTCTTCAAACCGGTCGGTTTCGGGGAAACTTACACGTTCACAACCTACATGCAAGTCCACTCTCTTGACATCCTTGTAGACATATACACAAAAGGGTACGAATTGACCTTCCTCAAGTTCCCTGTTGTTCCATACGTGATAAACGAGGCGCAGTTCAGGTTGATCCTTCAGACGGGCGACTCGCTTACCGCAGGCTTCAATCTTCCGGATACTACAATGGAGAACCTAGCTCCAATGACTGAAGAGAGATTCACAACCTATATCGACTCTTTCTCTCCCTACATTGTAGCCTACCGCACTACTGTAGTCACAGTCAATCCGTGGGGGTGGCTGTCCTACAGGGAAACCATCGAGCTACGCAATATCGGGCCACTTGACACACCCGAAGGTGAAGTTACCGTGATTCTGCCTGCCTATTCTGCGGGCGTACGAATCTCAGACCGCGTTGGCATTCTGACCCAGTCTCAGTTTTCCCTGTCAGGTGAATGGAATACCACGAGAAGTGTTGATATCGACCTCCAGGCCGACCGTTTCGGCGAACAGTTGCAGCCCGGATACTCTTACAAGTTTAACATAGACTATGTGGTTCGAATCAATGAGTACGAACATTCGGCAGAAGGTGCTACGCTTCTGGAGCCCCCTATGGGTAGTCTTGAACAGATACTAGTCTTGTCACACACTGTAGACTTGGTGTTGCCTTACACCCTGGACACCCTAGAGGCGTCTGGAAACTACAGACTTCTCTTCGGCGTGTTTGATACGACTATTCGATATCGTGCTCACAACGTCTCTGACCATAACCCAATAGAGATTCAACTTCTGTACCGTCCATCACCGATTGTGGTTCTACGACCACTGGGTTTCGCGCTCATATTTGGGCTGATTGCCATGGCATATGTGGCATACCGAGGCTTTCAAGAAGTCAGTGTGACAGAAGAGTACGAAGATGAAGAGGATTTGAGAGTCGAGAAGCGGCAGGTCGGTGCACCACCCAGTCTGCTCAGGGAGTTTGCAAACCTCTATTCGCGTAAGACTGCACTCGGCATGGACTTGGAGAAGCTTGAAGCCGCAAGAAGAAGGGGTAAGGTCAAGAAGAGGGAGTTCATGATTCGTGAGCGTGACATCAAGTCACAAATTGAACAGATCGACTCCAAGTTGCCTTCGCTTCAAGATGACCTTGGTGGATACGGAAGTAGGTATCGGGACATGGTCTCTCAGATTGAGCTCCAGAACGAGAAGATTGAGGGTGCTAAGGCTGGTCTTCGCCAGCTACTCTTGCGAAAGAAGAAGCAGCGAATTAGTCGTGTAGCCTTTGAGAAGTCCCGTCAGGACTATCTAAAGACGATTCAGAAGGCAACCACAGCAATCGACCGCATTCTGCTCTCAATCCAGGAGGAAGCCGGTGAGTTCTAGCGCCTTTTGCACCGCTCACAAGTCTTATCAGACAGAGTGGCTACGGATTGACCTCTCGGGGGCCTATTCATGGAGTTCTTGAATCGTGATGAAGTCAAGGTGCGCGACCTGCTCAGTCCCAACACCAAAACACTGCAGATGTTTCAGTTTCTTGCCGGGTCTCCCAAGGTGCAGTCCTATCTTCGTGCTGCGAATAGGATGGCGGTTTCAAGGCTTGGCTATACTGACCACGGGCATGTTCATGCGCAAGTGTCGACTTGGAATGCACTGAAGATATTTGACATCCTAGACGAGACCTTTCAGCCGAACATTGTGGCTGAAGGCATCGGCGACACAGACGATGCCCGTCTTGTGGTATTGGCCTCCACCTACCTTCATGACATGGGAATGGTAGTTCACAGAAATGAGCATCCACAGGCCTCTTTGGCTCTTGCCATTCCAATTCTGGAGCCGAAGCTCGCTGAGATCTATGAAGACCCCGCCAAGGCAACTGATATCCTAAGCTTCATCCTTCACGGAATCTATGCTCATGACGACGACACCCAATGCCTTACATTTGAGGCCGGAATAACGAAGCTCGGCGACGGCTGTGACCTGACCAAGGGTCGTACGATCATCCCATTCCAGAAGGGCAAGGTCGACATCCACTCTGTGAGTGCCATGGCCATACGCGACATAATTCTCGATAGGGGAGAAGAGAAGCCGCTGCGGATTACAGTTGCCATGGACAACCCTGCAGGAGTCTTCCAAGTTCAAGCAGTGCTTGAGAAGAAGATCTCCACCTCAGGACTTGGCGACCACATCAAGATCGACGTCTTGGTCGATGGTAAACGTCTCATCCTGACGCAGGTCAAGAGGCTGTTCAGAGTCCAGATTGAAGACGCTCCTGATACAATCAGTGTCAAGGAGAAGTAATGGTAGCCCCGCCAGGACTCGAACCTGGGTCTGTGAGGCCAAAACCCACAATGCTTGACCGCTACACCACGGGGCTACATCTGTTGTGACATGGAGGCAATCATATTCAGCTTTCTGTCACCAAGCCAAAGGGAATTCCCTTTTCAAGGATTTCGGACGGTATACGCTCACGCCACCTTTTCAGGAAGTCATCCTCAGCCTTTCTCTGTGTTCCGGTCTTCCTCAGATCATCCGGTAGCATGCAAGGAATTCCGCCAATAACAGGGTACCATCGATTGCAGTTAGTGCAGGTTATGAGCGCCTCGTCAATCTCTTCGAAGTCTTTACCATCTACCTGTCCAGTGTGTTTCTCAAAGACTTCAAGATGGAGCTCACTTCTGCACTCCTTCACTGGACAAATGAGTATCTCCATCAGCCAAGGTTTCATCGCTCACAACTCCTATGTGAAGGCCTCTCAAGAGGACACTCCATAAAAAGCATTCGAGAAGCCCGCTGATTTCAAGCCGAGGGGAAAGCCTCTTTTATCGATTGGTTGGAGCTGTAGCAACACCACTGGTAGGTGATACACCCAATGGAACATTCACATCCTTGGCTACCTATGACAAAAGACCTCGAAAAGGCTATGCTGAAATCAATTGGAAGAAAAAGCCTGAAAGAGCTGTTCTCTAATATCCCTGACCAGTTCAGATTGAAGCGTGATCTGGGCCTTCCAGAATCACACACCGAGTCCGAGGTCACCAAGAGGATTCAGGAACTTGCTGGTAAGAACGAGGCTGCAGATGATGGAAGGTTGTTTCTGGGTGCGGGAGTAGGTGTACATCATATTCCATCAGTGGTTCCTGCTCTAGCTGGACGCTCGGAGTTTGTCACATCATACACGAGCTATCAACCAGAGATTAGTCAAGGAATGCTCCAGACACTATTTGAGTACCAGAGTCTAATGGCTGAACTACTGGCGATAGATGTTGTAAACAGCAGCATGTATGACCTAGCAAGTGGCCTAGCTGAGGCCATTCTGATGTGCGTTCGTGTCAAGAAACGCACGCGGTTTCTTGTACCCAGAACGATGAACCCCTCTCATCGGGAGGTCATTAGCACTTACACAGAGCCTCTGGGGATTGAGATTGAGAAAGTGGACTATGACCGAAGGACAGGTCTCCTTTCCATATCTGATCTTGAATCCCATCTGAATGACCAAATCGCTGGCGTATACATCGAGAACCCGAGCTATCTTGGTTTCATCGAATCTCAGGTAGACAGAATCAGCGAGATGGTCCATGGGAATGGTGCTTTACTTGTAGCAGGTGTCGATATCTTGTCACTAGGCATCATGAGACCTCCCGGACAGTACGGTGCTGACATAGTAGTAGCTGAGGGACAGCCCCTTGGCACTCCAGTTTCATTTGGGGGCCCGCTTCTTGGTGTGTTTGGGTGTACTGGGGATATGAAGCTGATCAGACAGCTACCAGGACGGCTTGTAGGCATGACAAGAACCTCAGAGGAGCCTTACGAGAGGGGCTTCGTGCTGACTCTCAGCCCCCGTGAACAACACATTCGGAGAGAGAAGGCAACAAGCAACATCTGCTCCAATCAAGCACTTGTCGCCGTCACAGCTGCCGTATATGCGTCTGTCATGGGAGCGGCTGGACTGAGGGAGCTTGGTGAGAATGTTGCCTGCAACTCTCATTATATGGCAGATAGACTTGACGCGATACCGACCGTCAAGACTCCGGCTCTCGAAGCGCCTTTCTGGAAAGAGTTCGTCGTGAAGTTCGAGAACGACACAACTGCTCGGCACGTTCACGAGGAGCTCCTGCAACGTGACTTCCACGGGGGGAAACTCCTGTCAGAAGATTTCCCAGAGCTGGGAGAAGCAATGCTCCTATGCGTGACCGAGCTTCACTCCAAGGATGTCATGGATGAGTTCGTGAGTGCAGTTGAAGGGATTGTGACGAACGGAGGTGATGGCCGATGAGTGGCTACCGTCAGGCCAAGTGGAGAGAGCCTCTGCTATTCGAGATGTCTGTTAAGGGACGGATAAGTCACAAGCTCCCCCAAGTTGACAAAGACATCAGAAAGACTGCAGGAACCATAGAATCAATGATCCCCTCAGAGATGATTCGTGCTGAGCCACCATCACTCCCCGAGGTCTCAGAACTTCAGATAGTCCGGCACTTCACTCGTCTGTCACAGATGAATTTCTCAGTTTCATCGGGTACCTACCCGCTCGGGAGCTGTACCATGAAATACAACCCCGTGGTCAATGACTGGGCAGCCAACACTAGTGGGTTCTCATGGCTACATCCCCTTCAAGATGTGTCCACCTGCCAAGGAGCTCTGGAGTTGCTTTGGGAGCTGGAACGATGGCTGGCAGAGATTACCGGGATGGATGCGGTGACTCTTCAGCCTGCCGCTGGAGCACAGGGTGAATACACAGGTGTGATGGTGATTCGTGAGTATCACAAATGTGTGACGAAAGAATGCGAGCAGAGAAACGAGATGATGATTCCTGATGCGGCCCATGGCACAAATCCTGCCTCTGCTGCCATGGCGGGCTACAGAGTGGTTGTATTGCCATCAAGTGCCGACGGCCTAGTAGACATTGATGCTCTGAGGGCAGCAGCAGGGCCACGGACTGCTGGCTTGATGCTTACCAATCCCAACACAATTGGCGTCTTTGAGAAGGACATAGAGGAGATCGCTGAGATTGTGCATGATGCCGGAGGTCTTCTCTACTACGATGGCGCCAACCTGAACGCAATCATGGGAATCACATGTCCTGGTGACATGGGTTTCGATGTTGTACACATGAATCTGCACAAGTCTTTCTCAACACCTCATGGAGGAGGAGGGCCCGGGGCTGGAGCAGTGGGTGTGAAGAAGAACCTCGAAGAATTTCTGCCAAAACCAAGGATAGTAAGGAAGGAGGACGGGTCCTTTGACCTCGATGACAACTTCCCGCGTTCGATTGGCAGAGTACACGGCTTCTACGGCAATTTTGGTATACTCGTCAGGGCCTATTCGTATATCTACTCTCTTGGCAGGCAAGGACTCCGTGCAGTTGCTGAGAATGCAGTTCTTAACGCCAACTATGTTGCACATCACGTGAGCAGAATCCGAGGATTCACTTTGCCCTACTCTAAGGATGCGCCTCGAATGCACGAATGCGTCATCTCTGCCGAAGAGCTCAAGAAGGAAACCGGGGTGACTGCGATGGACGTGGCCAAGAGGCTTCTTGATTTTGGAGTTCATGCCCCGACTGTCTATTTTCCATTGATAGTCCCAGAGGCCCTCATGATTGAGCCCACTGAAACCGAGTCGAAACAGGATCTTGATCTATTCATCTCAGCTCTGGAACAGATTTCGAGAGAAGCATATGAGACTCCCGAGATGGTCAAGGGAGCACCACACATGGCCGCCGTTTCACGACTAGATGAGTATCGGGCCGCACATCCAAAGACGCTGACGCTTTCATGGCGCATGTTTCAAAAGCAGAATAGGGACAATCAGAACTGAGCACAACTACGGTGGCTCGGCAATCATGTGGTGCTCACTATACATACCGAGGTCGAAAAAAGATGATGTTTGAAAAGAAGGCCGGACGTCATAAGATATTCGTTCAAACTGAGGCTATTGGGAACGACCTACTGCTGGCAGTCTATGGTGGTGATGAACACCACATTGGTGGTGTTTCTGTTGCATATCCAACGAAGAGCCACTACAGAAACGCGACCACTACGAGCGTTAACAGCATCACCCTTCCGGGTCACAAAGACTACGTTGTTGCGAATTCCACGGCGGAGAGAATCTGTAAGACCCTTGAGAAGCCCGTTGTTGTAACAGTCGGGATACACTATGATGCTGCAACATCGGATGAGATACGTGAGATAGTCCAAGTTGTGGATGAGCTTGTCGGTGAGGTCATTTCGCATTATCAAAACGCTGAATAGTCCATCCGAGATGGCCCCACTAGGTTCTTGATGTGCTTGTGATCTTCAAGTCTTTCGGTCCTATACGCAGGGCCCTAACGAATCAGGTGTTGGAACTGGAAGTCCCCGATGATTCCACCGTAAGACTGGTCATAGATAGAGTCGTCGAGATTGGTGGAGATGAGGTCAGGCGTCTAATTATGGAAGGCGATAGAATCAGTGGCAACCTGATAGTGATGCTCAACAAGAGGGATGTGGCCACACTCAGTGGAGAGGAAACTCCAGTGCATGAGAACGATGAAGTGGCTGTGCTCCCACACGTCCAGGGGGGATAGTTCAAACCTTGGAGCTAATTCGGTTCTATCTTGAAACGTACGGATGTTCTCTTAACAAGTCTGACTCTGACATCATTGTTGGCCATCTCGCTGCTTTAGGGGCAGAACGCGTTGAAGAGTCTGAGAGTGCGAATCTCATTGTCTTGAACACCTGCGGGGTCAAGGAGCCAACTGAAGACCGAATTGTGCACCGACTTGAGGAGTTGTCGGGAATGGAAACTCCTGTTCTGATTACTGGCTGTCTTCCGAGAATCTCCTTGAAACGAATTAAGACGGCAATTCCCGACTTTGCGGCCCTACTCGGCCCCCAATCAATCGAGTCACTAGGTCCAGTCGTAGAACGCGTATTCCAGGGCGAGCGAGGCATCGTGAACCTTGACTCTGATTCTGAATCCAAGCTGCGTTACTTCCAAGGTCCGCCAAACAGTGTCATCTGCACTGTTCCCATATGTGAGGGATGTCTAGGTAGCTGTGCATACTGCGCGGTTCGGTTTGCCAGAGGCAATGTCAAGAGCCACAGCATATCCGACATACGTGATGTCGTAGAACGGTGTGTTCACCTAGGCTATAGAGAGATCCGGTTGACCTCTCAGGATGCGGGCGTGTTTGGGCATGACTCAGGCGAGAACCTCGTCGAGTTGCTAAAGACTCTGGACCGTATCGATGGCCAACACATCATGCGACTTGGCATGTTCAATCCGAACCTAGTCCTTGACTCGGTGGAGGACCTTGCTCAAGCCATGTCCTCTGAGCACTACTTCAAGTTCTTTCATATTCCTCTTCAATCCGGCAGCGACCGGGTGCTCAGAAGCATGGAACGCATGTACAATGTGGAGGAATGGAAGGCGATTGTGAAGAAAGTAGTCCGGCAATTTCCACGAGCTACAATTGCAACAGACATCATTGTCGGGTTCCCTGGTGAGTCCAAAGCCGACTTTGAGTTGACGTTAGGAGTTCTAGAGAGCACCAGACCGAGCGTCGTCAATATCTCAAAATATGGTGATCGTCCTGGAACCCGCGCTGCGAAATCGACCGAGAAGATTGACACCTCCATCAAGAAGGCTCGAAGTCGACAGCTATCTGACTTTGTGTCGGAGATGATAACGCAAGAAAATGAATCCTGGATTGGATGGTCCGGTCCTGTGCTAGTCACTGAATTCGGGTCGAGAGGCGGCGTAGTCTGTAGAAACTTCGCCTACAAGCCTATAGTAGTCCATGAAGAACTAGAATTCGGAACCTACGTTGATGTGGAAATAGAATCAGCCCACAGGACTCATCTGACAGCTCAGACGTGCCGTGATTGAATCATCATATCGATGACCTTGCCAGATTGTACGCTCTTTCTTGCTGCTTCGACGATTTCGAGCGCCGCAACACCATCTTCTAGGCTGACTTTGGGCGTTTCACCGGTTTCGATGCAGTGAAGGAAGTCTGAGATCACCTCTTGGACTGGTTCTCCATACACCTTTATGGTTGCACCACGTTCTGGAAGACTTAGGGTTCGGTCGTCAGCGGAAGGGGCTTGGTCCAAGTCTTGAATCTTGATCATCTGTCCAAACAGGTCTAGCGTCAAGGTGCCCTTTGTCCCCGACACGTCCATACTACGCTTTCTTCCTACGTATTGTCTCGAAAGATGGAAGAAGTGCTCGGTACCAGTTTCGAAAGAAACCATAACGGATGCTGCGTTGACTACGTCATTCTTTGTGCTGCCCTGAGCGTACAGCTTTGCTTTTCCACCGCTGATTCGCCGCATGATGTCAAAGTCATGCACTCCTATGTCTTCGAACACATCTCCGAGGGATGGAATTCTCGAAGGCTGCACGAATCCGCGTCTGTCATGGATGATTGTTTGGGGAGTGCCAACTGCGCCTTCTCTGACAAGATTTAGAGTCCGCTCCACTACAGGATTATAGATCTCTGAATGCCCCACGAGTGTAACTACGCCCTTCTTCTGAAGCAGAGCCGCCACTTTCTGAGAGTCCTCGAGAGTTCTTGCCATTGGTTTCTCAATCAGTATTCCTTTTATCCCCTCGTTGTCCTTGACTACTCTCTCCACTATGTTCGCGTGGGTCTCGGTGGGTGTAGATACGACTACTCCATCAATCTTGGCTTGTTCTATCATTGACTGGTAGTCATCATATGCCTCTACATCGTACAACTTCGCCACTTCTTCTGCACGTGCGAAGTCTGTATCTGCGACACCTACAAGGGCCCGCATACCGCTGAGAATTCGAGCATGAATTCTGCCCATGTTTCCCATACCGATGATACCTATCCTGGGTGTTGTCGTGTCTGCCCACTCCTCTGATACAACTCTCAATGGAGGCCTGCTTTATAGGTTATTCTGGCTGCTCGTGATTGATTCATTGGGGTGACCACGATAATCAGCATGGTTCTTGCACTTGAAAGGCATCTTTCTGCCACGTCGCGGTTCTAGGGCCTTATATTCATCAAGCGAAACTTAGGACCAGTTTAGTAGTCTGAATGAATCTACGGGGTTCCTTCAGGGCTCTCGAAGCAGGTCCCTGTCACTCTATCTGCTCCCCGCTGAATACGAAGACCCCCCTCTCCAACGAGCGCCCTCTCTTTCTGGAACCCCCCTGTTCTGCGGAATGAAAAGAGCTGAGTGACTGAGAAGAACTGAATATGGTGCGGAGGGCGAGATTTGAACTCGCGAACTCCTACGAGACTAGGCCCTCAACCTAGCGCCTTTGGCCAGGCTTGGCAACCTCCGCATGAGTAGAACGATGCTCGACTCGTTTTGCT
>JBHLPB010000191.1:0-5046 GCA_048939905.1 Promethearchaeota archaeon | reverse complement strand
CCGTTATGCTGGAACTCTGCGTCATGACTGTGGCGGCTGCACCTGCCCACATCCCTTTCAGAGGGCTGTTGCTCACCTTTTCGAGGGTCTGCGTCACTCGTGCTCCAGATATCTTCCCAAGGGTTTCACGAAGCACTGTGATTCCGAACATGAAAAGAGCAAGGCCGCCAATGATGGCAAAGGTCAACTCGAGAGTTTGCATCGGTTGGGAGTGCTGACGGAGAGGAGTACTATTTGAAGCTTTTCTGACACTCGAACCTAATGGCTAAATCAATAAGCCATTGAACCAATTCAACAAATGTCATGTCCTTCGAATTCTTCACTGATGACGGGTACAGGCGTGCTTTCGACCACTTCGGCGGCATCAGGAAGAGAATAGCAGAAATAATGCATGAGCTATGCGCAGGTCCAGCTGACATGATTCTGGACATTCCTTCAGGCCATGGATACTTCGCAGCAGAAATCGCCTCGTCATTTGCTTCATGCCGCTGCCTTGGTGTGGGACTTCCAAGTGATGTTTATTCGCATTTCAGACTGCGCGGTTCAGATGTGTACCCTCGGGAGGTTTGGTCCAGAATAGAATATCTCTGCTGTGATGCAGTTCAGCTCTCTCTCGCTGACAGCTCCTTTGATCTTGTGGTGAACTTCTTGGGGCTAGAAGACATCAAGATGACGAGAGGCGAAGAAGGGGTCGTTCAGGCACTCTCGGAGATGGTTCGTGTACTCAAGGCCGACGGCCTTCTACAAATCAGCATCTCGGAATACGGAGACCTCCCAGAGGAGAGAGTTGCAAGAGAGGCGTGGAGCGCCACAGGGCTGAATGTTGAGTTTGCGCCTCGTGATTGGTACGTGGAAGCGCTAGAAGGACTTGAGATGAAGGTTACTCGCGAGGAAGTCCTTACATTCCCGAAGAAGATGACTGTTCACCAAGCAAAGGAGGAGCTTCGGTTTGCCTGTGAGGAGGCTCCGAAGACATTCGCGTCATTTGGTGTGACAGCAGTCAGCTTCAAAGATGTCTGGTCTGAATTCGGCGACCTCATAGCGAAACATGGGATGGCCTATTGGTCAAGGATTCGAGTCATCATCCTCAAGAAGGCCCAGTGCCTACATCATGTTCTCTTGTGACGTATGAATCCCGAGCAGGCATATGTCTTCATGCCTTTCTTCTCTAGCTCGTCTAGGATGAGGTTCACTCCTATTGAGTCGGAGCTGTGATGTCCAGCGATCACGACGTACATGCCTTCTCCTTCGCACTCCTTCTTCAGGTCCTCACTCATGTGCATTGTCACGAAGGTGCTCACGCCAGCTCTCGCGAGTTTCTTGATTGATTCCTTACCCGGAGATGTTCCTCCTGTGAAGAATACGAACTTGTCGCCCACGCTGCCCTCAGGGCTTCCCACTATAATCTCAGGTCCAGCACCGACGAGCTCTGCTCCCTGGTATTCCGGAATCTCCAAGAGCGTGTCAACAATATCACCAAGCGTCTGAGGGTCCTTCTCAGTGAGGTATTCGGTCAAGAACTGGTATCCAAGTGAGTCAGCAGGAGTGTGAGCCGACATCAAGGGGACATCGAGCAGCGTCGCGGCATCAATCACTTGTGTGTGGTTTCTTGCCTTGATGCCGAAGTGCACTTCCTTCAATCTCTTGGCCATGGCAGACTCGGCTTGTGCAATTGGAACTCCCAGCTTTGCCCAGTGCTCTGGTTGCAAACGCATCACCCAATCCAACTCAGACATACCAATGCCGTGTGGATGATGGGCCAGAACAAGGTCGATTGGTGTCCCTTTCTCTGTGAGCCTGTCCGCTAGCACAATCTCACCAGTCCCGATGTCTATGCCAGCTAGAACGCTGTTGACTTCTCTGTCCTCCTTCCCATAGTGGAGTCGGCAGTCAGTGTACGGATTCCATTCCTTATCTTTGTCTGCCAGTTCCTTCTTCTTGCCTTCGAGCTTGTCTAGCTTCTTCTTTGACTGCTCGAGTATCTTCTTGATCTTGTCTTCTCCTCTGGGATCTGCTTTGATTCCCATGTCTACAATAAGTCGATAGATTTCGCCGAGTTTCATGTCCTTTCCGGTGAGCATGTCGTGTTTGAAGCTTTCGGGTGAGGCAACGAGCGCAAGAGCTCCGACTAACCACGAACACTTATCACAAACTCGGACACCTTCATGAGTAGTCACAGCCACTCTAGAGGTGTCTAGCATGCCTGGAAGCAAGGTGGAACGAAAGGTAGGTCCCAAGTATCGTGTTATGTCTCAGGACCTGTACAGTACGGGCTTTCACGGTGATGAGCTTGGTCTAAGACAGGTTGAGGTTTGGAGGTCGAAGAGTCGTCAATTCACAAAAGACTCCGATATCATTGGAAAGATAGAGGAAGCCAAGATAGACCGTGACCGCAAGAAACTCGGCCGCATGGAGAAGTCGGGGTTCATTACCCTCCGCTCCTCGATATGGTCCGGGGAGATGGATGAAAGTTCCCGAAGGCTTGTAGTGAAGCTGTTCTCAGACACGGGTACTTGGCTTGCTACCATTGAGGAGATTGTCGCAGAGTCATACGCGCTGAGCTACGCAACTGACGAGCCTATGTTGAGCTTCGTTGTACTGGTGGATGGCATTGAGATTATGACGCGCATCCAGCAGGTTCAGCGAAGTGGGATTGCGACGGAATCCTATGGATTTCTAATCTTGGGCCCTGAAGGTACCTTTGAAGTGTTTAGGATTGAGGGGAAACGGGTAACTCTTGGTGACGACTTTCGTGTGGTCCGTCTGAACGGCGGCCAAACGGTGGCCGAGATAGACAGCAAATTCGCCGATATCGGCGGTGAGTTTGTTGTGAAGGTCAAGGATCCGGTACTTGCCAAGAATAACTGGTTCTGTCGAGTACTCCAATGCTTCTCGGTCGCTATTCGCTATCGAAAGCAGATGCATGATAAGATTGAGCGAGTCCTCAAGAAGTGGAAGAACAACAGGATAGAACCTTTGCAGCACAGATATGAGACCAGCCTTCTGGCGAACCCAAGGAAGCTCACTCTATCAATAGAGGAGCTTGAAGAGGTCTAATACCCTCTCTCTAGGTCAACGACATTCATGAAGTCTGTCTGCTCATCGGCGAAGCGTTTGATATTCTCGATGACTTCATTCCATCGTTCAAGATCGCTGAAGGGAGACGCGGCCCTATGGGGGGACAGAATCACGTTGTCCAGTTCATTGAACGGATAGTGGAATGGATACAGTCTTCCTTCTTCATCAGGCTCGGGCTTGTAGTCATACCACACATCTATTGCGGCTCCAGCGATCAATCCGTCTTTCAGCGCTGTGTAGAAATCCTCTTCATCAATCACATCACCTCTAGCGAGCGTGACGAGCAGGCCTTCATGTCCCAGTTTCTTCAATTCCTCGAGGCCAAGCATCCCCTTGGTTTCATTCGTTAGGGGGACGACAGCAATCAGGATGTCTATCTCGTGGAGGAACTCTTGGAGCTCTGATGGTGTATACCTTGTGGCCGGCGTTGGAATTGTTTCGTCACCAGTCCAACTTCTCTTCAGAATTGAGAACTCAACGTCAAACCCAGAAAGGAATCCATGGACCTTACTGTTGACTGCACCGTACCCAAGAAGGCCTATTCTCCGGTTTCTAAGGGGCATCGATTTTGCATGGTCATCTCCCCTTCTCCAGTGGCCTTCTCGCATCCATCCGTGATGAGGGATTATCTTGTTCGTCAATGAAAGTAGCAGCGCGACAGCGTGCTGTGCTGTGAAGTATGAATTGCCGTGGCCGTTCACCAGCGTGACCTGTCTGGTCTCATTGATCTCCCGGAATGTTTCGATGTGGTGCTGGACGCCCGCGCCCGGATTGATGAATAGCTGCATCCGTTCTGCAGCGTCGAGAAGTTTCCTGGAGGGTCTCCAACCAACCAAGATGTCTGCGTGAGGTGCAATGCCCAGAAGCGTGGATTCCTCTACTTCTTCGGAGAAGACGAGCTTGATGTTTTCAATGCCCTCAACCCCCTTCTCCAAGAACTTCCGCAACTCATCGCGGACTTCCCAAATGAATAGGACATTGGTATTCCTCAAGTTCATCACAGCGATGTCGATTGGCCTGGGAGTTTCTTATGAGGTCTTCGAAAGGTTGCACTGTAGGAGTTGACCTTAGTGTACGGGTTTAGGCCAAGCTTGGGCCGGTAACATCACGGTTGAGGTCCTAATTCCAGCAACTCCTATTCTCGTGAGTCCTGCATTGCTTGATATGCCAGACGCTTTGCGGCATCCCTCTGACGTGCTATGTCTTGCGCCTGAGTTCGCATCTCTTCGAACATCTTCTGTCGAGAGGACACTACCTGCTCTACAAATGCGGCTACCGCTTCGGACCTGCTCTTGAATATCTCAAGCTCTACAAGAGCATCGAGAATCTCAACAATATCTTCATTCATGCGAGTCATGACTGAAACCTGTCGCTTCTTATGGCCGAACTCCTCTGCTGAGATCTCCCCTAGGAGCTCTTCTCTCAGACTCAGTTTGGCGGCACTCTTTGACTTTCGTTCTTTTCCGGACATCTGTAGTCTCTCCTTTGTTTCGATGTGCGACATAATCACAATCTGTTATGCTATCACGTAATAGTATTACGTAACTCCAATATAAATGGTTTGATGCGGTCATCTGCTGCCCGCTGCACCGGATTGATTGCAAAAAGAGGGGAGATGCCAGGCTATGACTATTCTCATCGATTCCCAAGGAGGAAGGAAGGGCGAGAAACCAGATTCCCGTGAGGCCTGGCATCCCAGTCTTGTTCTGCTAGGTTTCTTGCGTCGCCCTTCCGTAATCTGTGATGTTGTCAATCGCCAATTCTCCAGCCTGTGGTCAGTTCAGGCAACAAAGCGAGGATAGGCTGCTTGGGCCATGATCCGCTTCTTCTCTGCCTCAGACTCAACGGAGATATCATTGTGGTCAAGGGCCTTCGAGTGGATAGGTCCCTTGTTCCTAGCTCCCTTGACCTCGGAGTATACCCAATCGAACAAGTAGATCTCTGCTGGCAGCACAAGGACCACTAGAC
>JBHLPB010000190.1:0-5048 GCA_048939905.1 Promethearchaeota archaeon | reverse complement strand
TGGAATCTTCCCGCCGGATATGATTGATAAGTGGGCCCAAAGTGAGGCCAGGTCGCCCTCTTTGTTTCCCAGATTCTTATGATGAGTCTTGTTCCAATGAAAACCGTAAGCAACCTTACCGTGACGGTATTCTCGCCGAACTATCTCATCATCAGGGTCATTCATGACTTTCCGGCTCATGGGCCGTATCTCTTCTTTTTAATCCACCGACATTTTGAGGACTGGCTGGAACTCCTTTTGCAGCAGAAACATGAAAAACGAAGAACGGGAGGGCTGGAGAAGCCCAACCCGGTCTACCTTTGTGCTAGCGCGGCGTTTTCCATTAGTTCAACAATCCACTTCAAGTCCTTCTCATAGATGCCTTCACCGGTACGGTAGATCATGAGAGAACCTGCCTCGGCGTTGACGGAGGTCGTTAGGAACGCTCCACTTGGATACGGAAACGTTCCGCGGAATCGAGTGATTTCACCCTTGTACCGCCTCGTGTAGAGCCCAATCTCATCCTCATTCTGGATTCCGATTCCTCGAAATTCTGCCTGAGTAAGATTGCCCTTCTCTACTCCAGTCAACAGAACTGAAGCAATGTCGGCTGCGGCGTCGTAGATTATCCTGGTACCACCGTTGAGGTTCAGAGGTGTAAGCTTTGCTCCAGTCGTATCTTCCATCAGAGACTTGAACCTCTTTGCGATTCGTTCTGATCCACGAACCTCAACAGTCCCTTTGCCAGTCTTGACGAATGCCTGACCCTTGTCTACACTTACATAGTGAACAGGGGTCAGATTGCCATCCTTATCATAGCCAAGAACAGGCACCCTGAATCCGGCGACAAGGTCAGCAATCACTGTCCTGCCACTTGCATTCACCTTGGTGAACCCTGTGGCAGCATCCTTCCGGCTCTTCGGACTATACTTGATCTTCTTCAAGGCACTAGTAAGCTGAGAGGTGCTCAGCTTGAGACCTGAATACCTGAAGAGCTTCACGGATAGCCCCATCCCGCGGGTCCTCACCAGACTTGGCGCTTTCTTCTTCTTTGTTCTCTTGCTCAAGATGATTCATCTCGGTGTGCTTATGCTAACCTAGGTGTGGGTCTATAACTGACCTGCACTTCCTGTGGAACGTGGAGGCATTTCAATATAAAGAGAACATCAAATCCGGACAATAGCTGCGCGTAGCTCTGGTGATACGTCCATACCCATGAGGGTATGAAATCGGGACGGCGCAGAGGAACATAGAGGCAGGCAAGTTATGATTTGGCGCCAAACGTCTTGAGCCTGAGTCTTGCGATGAACCCTAGTCTCGTTCAGCCATGAGTTGGAGAATCAGATTGTGCGCCAGAGGGGGGTCTGATATGAAAGGCAGGAACTCCTTATTCCTTGCCCTCAGAATACAGCCAGGAAGTTCATCCAAGTTTCTGCACCAAACAAGATGACCTCTTCGTTCCATCTCCCCAATCAATTGAGCCTGGTGTCCTTCCATTAGTGATGTGTTCTCGACCACAACAAGTCGGCGACCCTTGGTCACACACTCTAGAGTAGTGCCTGCGCCGCCGGTACTGACAATCACGTCTGCCCACTCAAATGCGTCCTTCATTGACTCCATGAAGCGAAAGTACCTGAAGCTAATTGGCTCGTAGGATCCGCGTCCGATTTGAGCTATTACCTTCTCAGTTATGACGCCATCTCGAACGAGGGTGTCAACTCTCTCTATGAGTGGATTGAAGTGTGCCGTACCGACAGTGATGAGAATCACAGCAACTGACCTCCATAAGTCACGTTGGGTATGCGTCTTGCCAGCGACTTCCATTGAACAAGGAAAAGGTCGGTCTTGCCTAGAAGTAGCCGTCCTGTTATGGACAGTGTGTCAACTCTTGACATGCTCTCTATGAATGCAGTCTTTATATTCAGTACACGAGCTGAGTAGAAGATTGGCACAGTCAATCCGGTGCCACAACTGACTACAATCCTCGGACGGAAAAGTAGGAAGTAGAAGAATGAGATTAGCAGAGTGATGAGGGTCCTTGCGACTGACATTATCCTTGAGTCTTGCGGAAGCATCCTAGGGGCAAAGACCGGAAGGATGCGGCCGGGGATTCGAATCTTCTTCGGCGTCAGATAGTCTAGGACACCTATCATGTAGAGATATTCGAACCTAGGTCCTAGCAGGTCGACCAAAGCGAAGGTCTGTGCGGTGTGACCCCCTCTTCCCAGTACGACCGCTATCTTGGCCAACTCATATCACCGCAGTGAATGCTCTGTGTTCCGCCACATAAAGGGTTCTCTGAACGAAGTCTACACATGACCTGAACTCGTTAAGTCTAAATGGAGCCGAATTTGCCGCAGACAACTATGCAGAGTCATTCTGTCAGGGATTCACTGGCGCATGAGTTCATCGGCGGATGGTAATGATGGATGAGGAAAGAGCGGTACTGAGTAGGCCTATTCTGGTGTATCTGGCAGTCGTAGCCCTTGTTGACATTGTCGTTTCTGTTCCAAGATTCGGCTATGTGTACCCAGACAGCTTGTACTACTTTGATTCAGTAGACTTCTTCAGAGGGATCCTTGCTGGAACAGAACTGACCGCACCCTTCTGTTATAGACCCGCACTCCCGGCATTGGCCGCCATCCTACCAATAGACCCGGTGTTGACCTTCTCAATAGTCAATCTCGCATTTGTGATCTTGCTCTCGTGGGTCATTCTTCTTCTAGCTATGGAGTTTGGCTTGTCGGACTTCTCCGCATTCCTCGCTTCTTTTGTGTGTTCCGCCTCTTTGGCCAATCTTTTCTATGGCTCGGTAGTCCTTGTGGACCCAGGCGCCCTCTTCTTCTTGGCACTTGCATACCATCAGATGATGAAGAACGGCGATGACAAGCTGATTGCAGTGCTGTTTGCCCTCGGAGTGTTGTACAAGGAAGTGGCACTTGTAGGAGTGCTTGCCTTTCTCATCCACCGTAGACTACGAGGATGGTATTGGATGATACTGCCAATAGCGGTCTATGGAGCCTTGAGACTCCTGATACCCTCTGGGAATCCAGGATTTCTCTGGACTTTCCACCTGGACAACCTCACCAGCGTAGCTCCCGCGACTGTGAGAACATTCGCGTTTGGATTAGGGCCTCATGTCCTGCTCTTTCTCATCGGTCTGCTGATGGGCAAAGGAGAGTTCCAGAGTAAGGCGAGGAAGTGGTTAGTTTCGCTGGGAATCCCGGGAATCGGCTACATGATACTGGGATTGTTCTTCGCACACTTCGACGTCCGATTCTTGTGGCCGCTTCAGCTATCAATGGTACCCCTCATTGGAATTGGTGCTACTGCAGTCATAGAGTTGCTGAGAAGGTATATTCCTCTGAAAGCCCCTAGAGAGGAAGCTCCACCTTAGAAAAAGACCATGGCAATCTATACAGAAGATACAGTGACAGACACATACTTGGCGCTGTATGAGAAGTGAGCATCAACAAGCCTAAGTACCGCTATCGGTAAGTGTTGTTGCAGCCCTAAGCGCGTAAGTGCCGGTGTTGACAGTTTTGGCCGAGTATGTCCTCGTAACCAAGTTCTACAACGAACGCGAGAGTCTTCCCGAGCTAGTTGCAAGCATCTCTAGCCAGACTTTGAAACCAAAGGAGTTCATATTCATAGACGACGGATCCGTTGACGAGAGTGCAGATGTTGCCGCTCAAGAAGCGGAGAGGCACGGACTCAACTTCACTATTGTGAGCATGCCGAAGAAACAGAAGGGGAATCTCGATACTCTGGGCAGGGCATGGAACAAAGCTCAAAGCAGGATCATTGAGGCTTCGGAGGGCTGCCAGTTCATAGCCATGACTGATGTGGATACACAGTTCCCTCCGTACTATTTTGAGAGAGCAATAGCATTCATGAATAAGAACCCGAAGGTTGGGGTCGTTGCTGGTCAAGTGGAGGAGCAACCAAAGCGTACCTTCCCAATGTTTACTGGAAAGATTGTCCGTGCAGAGATTATCCGAGGCATCGACAAGTACTGGGACATATCAATTGACTCCTTTGTCAACGTCAAGGCAATTCGGGGTGGATACATGCTTGCAATCTTAGACGAGCTCCAGGTGAAGGCACCAGTATCACATCTGCAAACTAAGAAGGGTCGATTTAGGGCCGGGAGGCTTGCGTACTATTCTGGCGTTGGACTCCTCTATGCGACGGCCAAAGGTGTCTTCAAACGCGATTCACAGTTCCTACGTGGCTATTGGTCCGAATGGGGCCGAGGAATTTGGCAAGCAAAAGACAAGGACATCCTTGAATACTATAGAGGAGAGTTCGGTCGGAAACTCGTGGGTCTGACAAGGAAGACATTACGGTTATAAACACGGCAACGAAGCACCCTCAGGGATTCCCCAGTTCTATTCGCATAGACACGAGACCAATCTGTATCGGGATGTTTGCTATGTCAAGAGTACTCGCAGTGACTGAGTTCTTCAACGAAGCTGACAACATCCCTTCCTTAGTGGAGAACGTTGCTGCGCAGACAGTCCCTCCTGACCTCTGGTTGGTCATGGATGATGGCAGTACTGATGATTCTAGAGCATTGTTCGTTGACAACCTAGAAACCCATGGCATTCCATATCATGTCCACAGTATGCCGCCTAAGCAGAAACCCGATGCCAACAAGAAGGGAGTCGCGTTCCAAACTGTGGATCTCCTCAACGGTGAGTGGATCAGGTCACGCAACTTCGACTATCTTCTCAAGATTGATGCAGACACCAGATTGCCTCGAACATACACAGAGTTTGGATTGGGACTACTTGACAGGTTGGGTGGGATAGGTGCTATGGCTGGAAAGATCCATGGTGAAGCAGGTAGTGAAACTCCCATGGGTACGGCGAAGTTCGTAAGATGGGAAGTAGTCAGTGCCACGGCCGGGAGGTATTGGGACCTCGATCCTGATTCCCTATGGAACTTCATTGCCTTACAACTCGGCTACAGATTGCTGGTTCTTGAAGACGTTCGTGTATGGGTTACGCGACCTACTCATATGGTTCGAACGAGAGGACTGTATGACTATGGAAGAAGGATGTACT